>JAJRPE010000445.1 GCA_024280935.1 Candidatus Hydrogenedentota bacterium | reverse complement strand
TTTATTCGCCAAAAAAACAGGACAGCCACGGACCTCTAAGTAATCTTGTTTTCGTGAGAATTAATTTATAAAACCACGCGCCACCTCCATACCGGAGGTGACTGGTCCGCGTCAGTCCCTTATGGGCTGTCCTGTCGTTAACGGAAGAGGCGCCGCTTTATTCACCAACGACAGGACACACGGTGCGGCCAGTCAGGATCGCACAGGAACCCCGTGTTTTGCAAGGTAATCGCGGGCCTCCTGGATGGTGTGCTCGCGAAAGTGGAAGATGGAGGCCGCCAGCGCCGCGTCGGCCTTCCCCTCCACGAGGGCTTCCCGAAGATGTTCCAGGCTCCCCGCGCCGCCACTGGCAATAACGGGAATGCCCACAGCGTCGGCAATGGCGCTGGTCAACGAAATATCGTAACCGTTTTTCGTGCCATCCGCATCCATGCACGTCAAGAGGATTTCGCCCGCGCCCCGGGATTCCACTTCTTTCGCCCAGGCAATGGGTTCCAGAGCCGTTGCACGGCCACCTTCCCGGCCGCCGTGACTCTTCACGATATAAGAGCCGTCCTCCTGCTTCTTGGCATCAATGGCGACCACAATACATTGGGAGCCAAAGCGCGTTGCTGCCTTGTTCACAAAGTCGGGGTCCTGAATCGCGGGGGTGTTAATCGAGACCTTGTCCGCACCGGCGTTCAGCATACGGCGAATGTCGTCCTGGCTGCGAATGCCGCCCCCAACACACAGGGGCATAAAAACCTGCTCGGCGGTGCGGGAAACCACATCCAGCATGGTGTTGCGGTTGTCGGTCGAGGCCTGGATATCAAGAAAAACGAGTTCATCGGCACCTTCTTCGTCGTAGCGCCGTGCAATCTCCACGGGATCGCCCGCATCACGGAGTCCCAGGAACTGAACGCCCTTGACGACGCGGCCATCGGCCACATCCAGGCACGGTATAATTCGTTTAGCTAGCATGTCTTGCTCCGGGGGAGAAATTTGAAAGGTGAAGTTTGAAATCAATGACCGCCAGCAGGAAAACCACAGAAAAGGGTATAAACCGGGCTGTATCCGTGTTGCTGAATCAGATGCCCCCAACCTGATTCATAAGATCACCAAGCTTCTGTAACTCCTGATACTCTATCATCCCAATTTGATAGGTGAGATAAAACGTGGCCATCGTGTAAACCACGATGATAAGGACCAGCGTTGACTTTACACCGCGCCCCATCCTGGGTGCTTTCCAGACGAGACCGAGAGCGAAAGGACCCAACACAAAAAGGGCGAGAAGGAGGATGCCCACCGGATGATAGTACCAGGAATTGGAACGGCTCTGTCGCCGACCACAATGCCTACAAAACACATCCTTTGTATCAATGGCCCTGCCGCACGCCGGACAGGGAGTCGGCGTCGAAATCGGCAGTGCAGGGGGGCTATCGGTCACGACTTCGCGTTTTCGATGCGGTCCGGTGTGGAGGATAATTCATATCTCCTGCGTTCAGGAACAACCAGCAACCACCTGCAGTGCAGGTGGCTTGAGAAAGCCCCCAAAAAAGGGGCCGATTACGAAGCCAAAGCAGCTAGTCCCGTAGGGACTAAAACAACATAGCGCAACCGCTCAGTGTATGAATGCCAACAACTAACGCGGGAACGGCAGAACCTGATGAATCCTCACCAGCAAAGCTGATGGTTTAACTTATGCGCTAAAGGTAAAAATCCTCCCCCTTTTCAACAATTAATTAAACCACCCCCAGCTTTTTTTCTCGCTCTGCGCTGGCTCGTCCTCTGATGCAGCTTCTTCGCCATCCGATTCCAGCGCGCTATCCGATAGCGCCTCTTCGCCTTCGGGAGCCAAATCGCCAAGAATAGAATCGGTCGATTCACTCGCGCCGACTTCAGCGTCAGGCACAAAATCGGTCGCGCCGCCTTCCTCTGTCGATTCAAGCGGATCGTTCGACTCTGCTGCGACTTCACCTTCAGAGTCCACCGTTATTGAGCTATTCGCATCGAAATCATCGGGCATTTCGACCTGCGGTTCTGGTTCCGTATCAAGCGGAGCCCACGGCGACGCGGGAGAAGGGGCCTCTTCCGGCGATGCCAGATCGTCGGTGGGCGTGTCCGTTTCGGGAACTTCCACATCCGTCTCTGGCACCGTCACGTCGGCGCCAGATTCGACATGCTCGTCATCGTCGACCAGATCGCCCAAAGGTTCGGGAACAACCTGAACGCTCGCAACGTCGCCATCAACGGAAGGCGATTCGATGGCGGGCATCGCTTCCTCTACGGACTCAGCGGACTCCCCCACGCCATCGTCCTCCTGACCGGGGTCCACCGATGCCTCCTTATGCTCACCCGTCTGCTCCGCAGCTGGTTCATGAAGGCTCAGCGGCTCCAGGAGTTCGGAACGGGCGGCAGCCTGCTTGGACTCCTCTTCGACGGAACCAACCGCACTGGCCTCCAAGGCGGCATCAACTCCACCACCATCCTCCTCCAGCTCCTCCTCAACGGGACCGCTGCCAAGGGGTTCGCCGGGCGCGGAGAGGACCATTGGTTTTGGGGAAGCTTCCAGCAACTCAACGGGCGCATTGCCCGAGTGACTAAGACTCTCTTTTCTGATTACCTTGCTCGATTTTCTGGAGTTTACGTTTATCCCCACAATGTTCAGCTCTATGGTCGCCAGTTCCTCCAAACCAAGCATCTTGGTGGCTGTTTCAGCGATGTAGTCGCTTACGAGTCCCGCAATAGCACGGGCATTCTGGCCCGCCTGGTGCTGGAGCACGACATCGGCCTTGATGAGGGCACTTCGGCCCCCCTCCCGTGGCTCGACCTTCACATCAATCTTCTTGACCTCGGGCATGCGCGCGAGCACCCGGTTGAGGGATTCTTCCACCGTATCGAGTTGAATCTGAACCAAGCCATGGGGGCCGTCATAGGAAATCTTTTTCGGCTTTCTCCATTTGTTAGAACGGGGCATAAAGCCATAAATGCCAAAAACGATGGCCACGATAGAGCCAATCAGCCAGAGAATCTTAATCTCCAACACACCTTTTGCCTGTACGACGGACTCCGGCAGGTTGTTTTGCAGTTCCACGAGTTGATCAGGAATCTGCGCAACCATATCGGTTACAGGGGCGAATCCGATGTTGTAGGCCAAGGATATCAGGCCGAGGCACAGCACGAAAAGACTCAGCAGTTTCAGGATGAACAGTTTCATGGGATTAGTTCCTTTTCAAGCAATCGTTCGCGAGACACCCTGTTGGGGCCGAACGTAAGTCCGCCTCGGCGTGCGTGTCTATTGACACCCACGCATCAATTGTTTTCTGAACCCTCATTGAAAAGGAACCCTGTAACAAAAGCAACCCGCTACGCTGTGAAGACCGACGCTCAGCCCGACATATCCACATACTCGTTGATCAAATCCGGACCCAAGTCGCCCCGTCGGAATCGGTCTCCCCGAATTATGCGCGCACACAGCTTCGCTGTCGTGTTCACCCCTTCAACGATGAATTCATCCAATGCACCACCCAGGCGTTCAATGGCCTGGTCCCGATCCTTACCAGTGGTAATCACCTTGGCCAGCAGGGAATCGTAATACCGAGGGACTTCGTATCCGGCAAAAATGTGGGTATCCACCCGAACACCTGGTCCCCCAGGCATGTGACAACTCTTTATTATACCCGGGCTGGGCATAAAGTTCCTTTCGGGATCCTCCGCGTAGATGCGGGCCTCGATAGACGCCCCGCTCAACTTCACAGAGCTGTAGCCCAGGGCTTCGCCCGATGCGATACGCAACTGCTCCCGCACCAAGTCGATTCCCGTCACCTGCTCCGTCACCGGGTGCTCCACCTGAATTCGCGCATTAAACTCAATGAAGTAGAACTGCCCATTGGGAGCCAGCACAAATTCAACCGTGCCCGCATTGCTGTAATTGATGGCTTTGGTGGCCTTCATCGCCGCTTTGAACATCTTGGAGCGGAGAGAGTTGCTAAGCGTGGCGGAGGGGGATTCCTCAATCAGCTTTTGATGGCGGCGCTGAATACTGCATTCGCGCTCGCCCAGCGTCACGATCTTGCCGTACTCGTCGGCGAGAACCTGCACTTCCACGTGCCGGGCGTTGTCAATAAATTTTTCCAGATACACCCCGCCGTCGCCAAAGGCCGCCTGGGCTTCGTTCGAGGCCGTGGTCATGGAGTGTTTCAGCGTGGCATCGTTGTGGGCCATCCGCATGCCCTTGCCGCCACCACCTGCGGCGGCTTTTACCAAAATCGGGTACCCGATTTCCTGGGCAAGTTTCAGGGCTATCTCGGGGTCGGACACGAGTCCATCACTACCGGGAACCGTGACAACCCCGGCGGCTTTTACCGCCTCACGGCAGGCGGCCTTGTCACCGCTCAGGGAGATGGCTTCAGGCGAGGGTCCGATGAACTTAATGTTGCAATCCGCACAAATATTGGCGAATTTGGTGCTCTCCGAAAGAAAACCATAGCCGGGGTGGATTCCCTGAGCGTCGGTAATCTCGGCAGCCGATATGATACTGGGAATGTTAAGGTAGCTTTTGGCCGGTTCCGGCGGCCCGATGCAGATGCTCTCGTCGGCCAAGGCCGCATGGAGCGAGTCCTCATCGGCCGTAGAATACACCGCAATGGACACAATGCCCATTTCGCGGCATGCCCGAATAATCCGGACGGCGATCTCACCCCGGTTCGCAATTAGTACGCGTCGCAGCATAATGGTGGCTCTTTCGTCGTCAGGAGGCAGGTCGAATGGCAAAAAGAGGCTGGCCGAATTCAACGGGTTCGCCACCTTCCACCAAGACGCGCTCTACCGTCCCCGCCACCTTCGCAGCCACTTCGTTCATGATTTTCATGGCTTCGACGATGCAAACCGTCTGATCGGCCGAAATGCTGTCGCCGACCTGAACATAGGAAGGCTCACCCGGCGCAGGACTCACGTAGAACGTGCCCACCATGGGTGAATCCACAGAAACCAGGCCCTCATCAGCCAAGGTGGCTTCGGCGGGCGGACCAGCCGCTGGCAGGGGCGCGGCGGCCACTGGCTCTGCTGCGGGCGCGGGAATTGCCACCGCCTGTGCGACAACGGGGTCCGGCTTCTTCGTAAGACGAATCCGACGGCCTTCTTCTTCTATTTCCAGTTCAGACAGCTCGGAAGATTCCAGCAAGCTGACGAGTTCTTTGAGTTCTTTCAAGTCCACGAATCATACCCTCCATCACGGACGGTGCAAGTGAATTAAGTTCCTCAACCCATTCCGTTGCACCTGCTATGCATCAACTTATTTGTTAATACGTTCCAAGTAGTCACCCGTACGCGTGTCCACCTTAACCACTTCACCTTCTTCCAAAAAGAGCGGCACTTGGATAGTGACACCCGTTTCCAGGGTTGCGGGCTTGGTCGCCCCTGAGGAGCGATCACCCTGTACACCGGGGTCAGACTTGGTAATCGTAAGCTCAACGCTGAGTGGGACCGCCAGGGAAATAGCCTTCCCGTTGTGAAACAGGATGGTCACGTTGGAGTTTTCCTTCATCCAACGCGAATTATCACCCACCAAATCAGCACCTACCCCGAGTTGTTCATAGGTTTCGTTGTGCATGAAGTGGTAAAGGTCACCGTCCGTATACAAATATTGCCACGTCTGTGACTCAACACGGGCCTCTTCAAACTTCTCGCCAGAACGAAAGGTTTTTTCAATCACCCGACCGCTAAGAAGATTCTTAAACTTGGTGCGCACAAAGGCGGGGCCTTTGCCGGGCTTTACATGTTGAAACTCAACGATTTCGATCAGGCCCTTGTCGCTTTCGACGACAAGTCCGTTACGAAAATCAGATGTTGAAATGCTCATTAATCAAGTACCTTCAAATCCTTCGGAAGCTGCGTCAGAATTTCGCAACCCGAATCTGTAACCAAAACCAAATCTTCAATACGCACCCCCCCCTTGCCCGGCAGATAGATGCCCGGCTCGACCGTTACGGCCATACCGGATTCCAGAATCGTGTCGGAATGCTGGTTTAATCGCGGTGCTTCGTGGATTTCCAAGCCGACGCCATGGCCGAGACCGTGACCAAAATATTTGCCGTAGCCGGCATCCGAAATAATGTCTCGGGCAACAGCATCCACTTCGCGACAGGGCACGCCGGGTCGAATAGCGTCGAGCGCTGCCAATTGGGCGTTAAGGGTAACATGGTAGATCTCTTCAAACCACGTTCCGGGGATGGTACCGAATACAAAAGTTCGAGTCAAGTCAGAGCAGTAACTTTCAAGGATGCAACCGAGGTCGAGCAATACGATATCACCCCGCTCCAGCGGCTTGTTTCCGGGCATTCCGTGGGGCAGGGAACTGCGCGAACCAAAGAGGGCTATGGGGTCGAAAGAGGCACCTTGCGCCCCCCGTTTCTTGAACTCAAACTCAAGTTGCGCCACAAACTCCGCTTCCGTAATGCCTTCTTTGAGTATAGGAAGCAAGGCGGAAAGAGCGGCCTCCGCCAAGGCGGTCGCGGCCCGAAGTTTCTCTTGTTCTTCGGGCGACTTTACCTGGCGGGCATTTACGCCCACGCCCTTCACAGGATGAACCGGGGTGCCAAAAGCCTCCTCAAAGGCCAGACTCTGGGCCAAAGACAGGGTGCCGGGTTCTACGGCAACACGGGATGCGCCCAAACGGGCCAAGGCCTCCCCCGCACGGGTTTCCATGGTCCCCTGGACTTCTTCAACGTCAAAGTTCTTTACCTGCTCTCCGGCCTGCTCGGTATAGCGAAAATCGCAAAGAAACACCGATGCTTCCGGGGTGACAAGAACGGCAGAGGTACTGCCCCTGAACCCCGTCAAATACTCGTTGGCTGGGGGAGAAAAGCTAACAAACGCGTCGCAATCGTGGGTTTCTAATTCGGAACGCAGGATGTCCAAGCGTGCAGACATAGCACCATCTTTCGTACCGTTTGCCTGGCCTCAAAGATATCGGCGTGGCAATCAAGCTCTCGCTTACGGTCCAGCGCCCCGAAGGGGCATTACAGGTTAGCCCAGGGCAACGCCCTGGGTCAGGATTTATTTCACTTTGTTTACGCCCTGAAAGGGCACAACAAGATGACGATAAACTCCTATTGTGCCCTTTCAGGGCGTTTTGTTTTGTCGCATCCGCTAACCCAGGGCGTTGCCCTGGGCTAACCTATTCAGGCCTTTCAGGCCAATAAAAACGCATACTATTTTGGGGTGCTGCTTTCTTATTGCCGCTTCACCCATCGTGGAATCACGTGTTTTATGTGGCGTAGCCAGCAGAAAGATATTTCAGGCCTACAGCCCTATCCTGTTTTATACCCTTTTCCTGGGGCTTCGCCTCAAGCTGGTATATATCGCGCCGTTGGCGCTATCAGGTTCTCCCAAATTTCACACACGTTGAATACAGGGCCAACGGCCCGAACCCATATCAGCATGGGGCAACGCCCCATGTTAACGGGGCCAAATTCAATGATAAGGGCTGAAAGCCCGCGCTATACTCGTCTTTTCCGTCGGTCGCCTCGCGGACTTTTTCATCATACGGGTGGACGGGCACTATTGCAAGCCCCTGCTCCAGCGCTCGGCCTGCAAGCGGAGGCCTTCTGCCTCGATGGCATCGGCCTCATCCTGGTAACGCTGTGCCTCATCGGTAACTCCTTGGTTCTTGTAGGATTGCCCAATGGCCGCCAGCGCGCCCGAATGAACAAAATAGTAATTGGGTTCAAGGTGCCCCAACTCCCGCGCCCGCTTAAACGCATCAAGGGCCTTCTCGTAATACGCTATACTCTCCGCCCCCTTGCTGTTGGAACCCATCGTCCAATAGACCCAGGCCATATTCTGATGCATGTCCTTGTGCCAGGGACTCCGCCGAAGGGCTTCTTTACCCCATGACTCCATCGCCGCAAGATAGCCGTCTTTTCGATCTGCCTGCTGCTTGGATACCCCATCTAGCATTGATTTATAGACCCTGCTAATCCTCAAAGCAAGGTTGGGGTCGTAAGGAAATCGGGTGTCCAGAAAGGCAAGCTCCTTCACCCATAACTCGGTGCGCTCCATGACAAGGGCGTGGGCATCCCAGGGACGGCTTATTTCCAGAACGCCGTTAGGCGGAAGGGACTGGTCGGCATCAACTTCCACCCACGCCCGACGCTGCGGATCAGGTGCGAGCACGCGGCCAATCTTAAACAGGATATCGCGTTCGGGGAGCAAGCTGACGACGGTCGCCAGCGGAATGCGCGGCGGCGGGTCGGCCTTGCCCTTCATCGCCCATGTTGGCACGTCGGACAAGAAGAAATTCGCGGTCTTCTGGCGTGTATCCACCCAACTCCGGTTGCTCACGTTGATCAGCTTGCCCCCATTGAGACCGAGGGCTTGCACATAGGGCCGCATCATCAAACCAGCCGCAACGGCGGCGCTTGTCACAAGCAGCATCGCCACAACGCGGCGGGTACGTGGACGGGCTGGCGCGGGACTTTCCGGCAAACCGCTATAAAAGAGGCCGAGCGCCGCCATCGCCATCATGACCAGGGATGGATGGGAAAAATTTATGTCAATCAATGCGTGTATCAGGAAGGCCACAAGGCCGACAAAGAGTCCAAGGGGGAGCATGGAACCCTTTTTCCCCGTGACGAAAAGGAATTTCGCGCCTTGCCAGAGAAAAACACCCCAAAAGGCCATAAAGAGGAGCAAACCCGGAATTCCCACTTCGCACAGGTTTTGCAGTATCACGCTATGGGCATTGCGCACGTCACCGGCATCCAAATCCTGGGCCGGACCATAAGCCATGCCAAAATTGCCCAAGCCCACGCCCAACAGGGGATGGTCCGCGACAATGCGCAGGGCCACGCGCCAATATCCGATGCGTGCCGCGAAGGAGGCTGGATTCGCCAGTTCTGCCATGGAAATATCCATACCTTCGGGCAACAACTCCCCGGATGGAGCGGGTGCCGGATTATCAGCAACTACGGGAAGGGCCACGCCGAAACCCATGGCCCCTATCGCGCCAAGCACCGCGAGAATGCTAAGCACGCCCATGGCCTTTGCCTTCGTGGCCGTGGGTCTGCTATCGCGGCGTGCCCACCACAACATGCACGCCACCCCAATGGAGGCCAGCAGCAAGGCCAACATGGCACCACGTGAATAGGTTATCCAGAGGGCGCCAAGCACAATAGGCGTGAATAGGGTTGCTGTTCCGGCCTGCAAGCAGCGCAGCGCATAGCCTGCCCCCCGGCTTCGCCCGGCCAACAGGAAGCACACGGTGGGTACAGCCGCGACGATGACGCTGAGCACATTGAGATTCCCCCTGGAGCCAAACCATGGCGGACCATTTAATCGGTAGGTCAGACTCAGAATTCCCAGTGCAAATACGCTTAGCAAGACGGTGACAAAAAGTGGGACGGCCACGGCCAACAGTACCGCATAGCCTTTCTGCGATGGTGTGGAAGGCCTTGGCACCGAGCGAAATAATGACCTCCAGCCGTCTATGGACAAGGCGATAGTTACGGGTATTCCAAGCAACAAAAGGGCCGCGAGGGCGTTGGGGAAGACCATGCTGGCAAATGCGCGATTGAGGTTAAAACGCCGGGCCAGCTCGGGGGTAAATTCAGTGGCCCCCTTGAACCACCGTGCCAATTGCTCTGGATCCGCTTGGAGGGACTCCCGCAGCCAGGGCAGGATATACGCCAGGTGGGGGTAGGCGAAGAGCGCCTGCCCCGCCACACCCGCCAGAAGCCCAAGAAGGACCACCCCCCGGGCATGGGACGAGGGCGTCCCGTTTATGGCCACCAGAAGCAAGGCACCATAGCCCACCCAAAGCAGTAATTCAGTGTAGGTGGTATTCAATTGGATGGCCGTCGTGGCACTTATCATTCCATATACGATGTAAAGGGCCAGCAACCCGATCGGAAGGCCGCCGCGAAAGGGCTTTGGATCCCGGATTTGCCGAACGCCCCAAAGCCCCAACAAGTACAAAATAGCCCACAGAAAATAGATGTTGTCCGCCGGATAGGTGAATCCATCGAGCCAGGGACGGAGGGCCAGCACGACTGCCAGCCCCACGGACACATGAACATACCCACCAGCCACCACGAGCATGGCCCCAAACAGGACCACGGCGATGTCTGTGCTGTGGAGGGCCTCCCCGCCCAGAAGGGGCTGGAGACGCGCCCCGGCCACCACGAGCAGGGCCTGTTTCACCTGGAGCAAACTGTTCCCGGCGGAAAGCACGGAGAGTATGCCCCCCCAGGCCACAAGGCAAAACCCGATCAGGGCCGTATCGCGGGGCTTCGCAAAGTCGGAAGGCCAGGAAGAGGTCGTCGTGGCGGAGTCGGTGATGGGGCCTTCGGTATGGGGGGTATTCCGCAAGGGTCTGTGGATCTCCGAATAGAACAAATACGTGCAACCGCCGGAATCGGGTTGCTGAATAAACCCAAGTGTTACATAACGAGTCACGGTTTTACACGGGTAAACCCTTCGGGCCTACCCGTGGCACCCGTAGACTTTGGAGAATGGATGGATGTTCAGAAGGTCGCGAACGTAGCTTAGGCTTCCAGCCTGAGACAAGGTGTGCCCTGCTTGCCAATAAGCGCCGCGTGCCATGGAATGCTACCCCCTTTTGAGTCCAAGGTACCTCGTCGCCGTCACCGCAGCACACCATGGCCGTGCCTAATCCGGACGGCCATTCCATGGCGCAATCACCCGTTGAACAACACCGATTCCTTTGTCTCAGGCTGGAAGCCCAACCTACGTGAACTCCTTGCTCAAATAAAGGGTCTTCGTTAAAAGTAACGGCTGTCTCAATAGGCTTGACATCTACCGTATGGCCGGAACGAGAAGTGTTAATTTCCAAGCTGAGGGTAATCTAGTATTCCATGGCATGGCCTAACACGCTCTGAGAGGATACTGACCATCGGATGCACAGATCCTAATCACTATTCGGCGCACTTGCCTTGGCAAGCCATCGTACACCGGTTTAATCTTCAGTTTTTGGTGTTGGGGTTTATGGCACACGTTTTGCTGAACCCAAGCAGTTAATGGACGCATGCATACGGCATCGTTCATACAAAAGAGGAGACCAAAACATGCCAACAGGGAAAACAGCACTGAAGAAGGTAGTCACCCTTGCCGAATCTTTCGTTCTCTCTCAAAAGGGCCATTGGGGGCACGAAGAATGGGAGAAACTACTGGCAGACGTCCGGAAAGCGGGCGTGAAGATTGATGGTGATGAGTCCAAGCGAAATCTTGGGAACATTCTGGAAGGCGGCAGGCACTTCTTTGAGTCCGCCGAAAAATCTCGTAAGCGCGCTCCAAAACGTTGACGAACAGGACATCCGGCAGAGGACATTTCACGCGACTTTCACGTGGTTTGACGCGCAGCCCATTTATTGGCGCGGTTCTTGCTTTAGAGTTTCTTATCTGCATACATAGCGGTTGCCCAGTTGTCGTGGTCGGCGATACGACAAATTGATCTGCGTTTATCTCCGGTGTCGGAAATTGCGGCACAAAGGTTATGGAAAGGACTGGACCATGGTTGAAATACTGAAGAAAAGGACGGTTACCGTCCGCGAGACGACAGAATCAAAAGGTGAGACGCGCTTGCGTGACATCTTGGCTGCGGTTCCTGGCGTAAAGGAGGTGGAACTCCTCGGAACCAGAGAATTGTGCATCCAATATGATCTGGCGAAGCTCCGCTTTCGTCAAATTGAAGAAAACATTCGCGCACTTGGTTTCGAGCTTCCGAATGGGTTCTTGTCCCGATGGAAAAGAAGTTGGATAGACTTCACAGAGGAGAACGAATACAACAATATGATGGCAAAGCCCGCCCCCTGCTGCTCGAATCCGAAAGGAATAACGTCTGCATCACGCAGAAAGTAATAGACCATTTCCCGTCTTCACTTCAATCACAACAATAAGGAATGAGTCATGAAAAGTATCTCTTTTAAGGTAGGATTTCTGTTTGCCATCACAACTATTCTCCTCGCGGGTGCAGTCTTTACTGCAACGGCCGAGGATGGCAAAAACAAACATGCCGGTCACGGTGACCACCCGGCTTCGGGCACGAACCATGGGACCCCATCTGACGACCATTCGGGAATGTCCCATCATACGGTGCATTTGAGTCACATTACGACACAGGCACAAGCGGAAGCATTGAAGCCGGGCGACTCTATGGCCATGGCCTGCGCGATGTGCAAGTCGGTCATGGTCCAGAAAGTGACCGAGGACATGGCGCATGTAAAAATGATGACCGTTGGAGAAGAGATTATGTGCCATAGCTGCGGTGGCACGGTCGAAGTCGCCGCCACGGGCAAAGGTAAAGGCAAGAACGCCGAGGTGAAGTACGTTTGCTCGAAGTGCGGTGATGACGCCATGTTCTGCGCCGCGTCCACACCGGGTAGTGGAGCCATGAAGAACATGAAGAACATGAAGAAAGAGAAGCAGTAACGCGCTCTCTCCGCCCGGATCAGCGGGTGGGCTGGCGTGAGCGGCGTAGTGGGCCGCTCCGCCAGCCCGTTTTCCATTTACGATGTTCTATGGTGGTATCGAATGCAGGGGACTGCCTCGCCCAAGCGCTCGTCAGGAAACGAATTTTGCGCTGTGGCGAGCACACTGATTGCGGATAAACAAAGCGCACTGAGACAGGCGGGGCTGTCCCCAGATCACGGAACTCTAGCATTGTGGATGGGGACAGCCCCGCCTGTTCAGGTTCTTGCCACACAGCCCCTGATGCATGTTCGCCCCGAAGCACACTTCTCTTCTCGTCATTAGCTTGGGCGAGGCAGTCCCCGCCAGTCACCCCCCCGATGCCAGCGGCATCCCCAAGACGCCATTGACCCCCGTAACGAAGCGCTTCCATTCCTTGCGATGTTCCACCAGAGTGGTCGCGCCCTGGGGCGTGATTCGGTAGAACTTCCGTCGGCGCCCGGTCTTTTTGTCTTCCCAGAAGGACTCCAGCAAACCGCGCCGTTCCATGCGGTGCAGAGCGGGATAGAGGCTTCCCTCTTTGAGTTCGAAATATCCCTCGGAACGCTTCATTACCTGCTGGGTAATCTCATAGCCATAGGTCTCCCCCTCCTGCGCGATCTGCAGAACGAGCATTTCCAAGCTACCGGTCAAGAATTTGGAATCCATGGAGCGACAACGCCTCCTCGTGGGTTTGTGCATAGCGCACCTAGGCATAGAATAGACTGTCCGGCCTAAAAAGTCAAGGGGTCCGCAGGTATTTCCAGTACTCACCGTCTTGGCATGGGCAGGAATAGGGAGCTATGGGCGACATCGCGGCATGTTGAATCACCCCGCGCAGGAAAGTGGCACAGGCGTCCCGCCTGTGTAGATCACAGCCGAGACGGCTGTGCCACATTCCCATGCAAGGATTCCTCTGCGTGTAGGTGTTCCGTGTACAGTGAGAAATTTCCTCCCTTTTTGTTGGCTTTCGCAGCGTCTGAGGCACTAAAATAGCGCCAATTGCGGGAATAGCCGGGCGGTCGTTGAAGACCCTCCGAAGCGGAGCAGGCATGGATCCAATTTTTGACCGCGTCGTCATTGTGGGCGCGGGTTTATTAGGGGCATCACTGGGACTGGCGCTGCAAGCGTCCGGTGCGTCCCGCCGTGTCATCGGTGTGGGGCGACGCCAAAGCAGCCTGGATAAGGCCCTGGCGGCCGGGGCCGTGCATGAAACGTCCCTGGACTTGGCCCAAGCGGTTTCCGATGCCGACCTCATCGTTATCGCTACCCCCGCCAGCACCGTCATCTCCACGTTGGATATTGTTCGTGAGGCCTGTTCAGCGCAGGCCATCGTCGTCGATGTGGCGAGCACCAAAGCCACCATCTGCGCCCATGCCGCCGCCCATTGGGACCGTCCCCGACGCTTTATCGGCTGCCACCCCATGGCCGGTTCGGAAAAATCCGGCCCGGAGCACGCCACAGCCTCCCTCTACGAAAACACGGTGTGTCTTATTGAAGACAGCCCCGACCTCGATCCCGGCGCTGCCGCTCAAGTTCGCCAGCTTTGGGAGCGCGTTGGTGCCCGTGTAGTCGCCGTGGACGCGGAATCGCATGATCGAATTCTGGCATGCACAAGCCACGTGCCCCATATCCTTGCAAGCACCTTGGCCCTGTTGGCGGCACACCAAAATGCAACGTGCGATTTCGTGGGCAATGGATTTCGCGACATGACCCGCGTCGCGGCAGGCAGTCCTGAAATGTGGCGGGACATCACGCTGACCAATCGAGAAGCCATCACGGATGGCCTGGAGGCCATGAAGGAGTTGATTGACACCTTCCTTGTTGCGATGGAAGCGAAGGATGACCAGGCGCTGTCTACCCTTTTTGAAGCGGGGCAAATTTCCCGAGAGAAAGTACTCGCCGAATGAGTGGACTGTTCATCACTTTCGAGGGCGTGGAAGGCTGTGGCAAGTCCACCCAGCTTAAAGGACTCCAAACATTTCTTGAGGCCGAAGGCCATGCCGTGGTCACCACCCGCGAGCCGGGGGGCACGCCCATTGCCGAAAACATCCGCGAAATTCTCCTGGATCCCGCGAATACGGCCATGGGTTCCACGACCGAATTGCTGCTCTACGAAGCAGCCCGCGCGCAGCACATCCACGAGAAGATAGCCCCCGCCCTGGCGGAAGGCAAGATTGTCTTGTGCGACCGCTTCGCCGATTCCACCACCGCCTACCAAGGCGCGGGACGCGGTTTCGGCCCAGAAGTGCTCCACGACCTCCACCATATGGCCACAGGCGGCGTGTGGCCTGATTTGACCCTGCTGATTGACCTCGACATCACCATCGGCTTGGAGCGGGCGCGCCATCGCGGACGTCAAGACCGCTTGGAGCGGGAAGCCGTCGAATTTCATCAGCGTGTGCGTGATGGGTTCCTTGCCCTTGCGGCCACCGAGCCGGAACGCATTGCCATTATTGATGGTGATGCCTCCATTGAGGCGATTGCTGCGGCAGTCCAGGAACGTGTTCAGCAATGCCTCGCGGAAAGGAACGCGCCATGAGTCTGAGTGATCTAAAAGACCAGGAAGTCCCCCGCCGTCTGCTGCGCAATATCCTTCAGCAGAATCGCGTCCCCAACGGGCTTTTGTTTTGGGGACCCGAGGGCGTTGGCAAGCAATTCGCCGCGATTGAGTTGGCCAAAGCCCTCAACTGCACCGAAGGCAAGGGCGATGCCTGCGACCAGTGCCTTTCCTGCCGGAAAATCATGTCGGGCAACCATCCAGACGTGAAGATCGTCGCGCCATCGGGCAAAGTGCGCAACATCAATGTCGATACCATTGATTTCATCACGGAACTTTCGGCGTATCGTCCTTTTCAGAGCGAATGGCGGATTGTCATTGTTCAGGATGCTGATCGGATGCGCGCCGACGCGCAAAATCACTTCCTGAAGACCCTGGAAGAGCCGCCAAGCAAGACGGCGTTCATTTTGCAGACCGCCTTCCCCCAGCACCTCCTCCCCACGATTCGCTCCCGGTGCCAGGCGGTGCGATTCGGCAGCCTCCAGCCCGCCACGGTGGCGCGGATTCTCCAACGGGAGCATTCCCTGGACGATAAAGCTGCTCATGCCATCGCTCTGGTGTCTCAAGGCCAGGCTTCGCGCGCCCTGGACCTCGTTACGACGAACAAGCGGGAGTCGGTCCTGGATATGGCTGCGCGTCTGCGGGCCGGTGAGGACCCCCTCCTCCTCAGCGGCGTATTCGTGAGCCACCTCAAGGAGCACATGGATAACTTGAAGTCCTCCCTAAAGAGCGAACTTGAAAGCGGCGCAACGGACGAAGGTACGCGGGAAGACCTGGAGGATCAGAAAAAAGAACAGGATGCCTACATCGAAGGACAGGTGCGGCGGGACTACCTGGAGTACCTTTACCTGTTCGAAACGTGGTATCGTGACGCGTGGGTCTTTGATGTCACACGCGACGAAGAGCGCCTTCTCAATCGCGACCAGGCAGCCGCGCTGGCGCAATACGCGGGCCAGGAACATTCCGCCAAAATAACCGCCATCGAAAAAGCATGGGTCTACATTGAGCGAAATTTGAGTATTGATCGGGTATTCCGTGATCTGTTTTTTGCCCTTGCCGCGTAGAACAGAATTTCCGCAGATATGGTCAACCCTATCCTGATATTTCCACGTGGCTGAACAATAATAGTTGTTGTTCCGTCACTTTAGGAGACATAGTTTACAATGAATGTTGTTAAAATACGCCTGCGCAAACCACGCCGGGTGTTTTCCTTTTTATGCACGGAGCTTCCCCTCAAACGGGACGAGGCCTGCATCGTGTTAAGCGATCGCGGCGAGGAGTTCGGTACCTGTATTCTTCCGCCGGAACCCTGCCCCGAAGAAATGATCAAACGATTTTCCATGAAGGTCGTGCGCAAGGTCACCGAGAAAGACGAACGGAGCCGCTCCTTTATTGAGGAAGAGGAACGCCGTGCGCTCGATATCTGCCTGAAAAAAATCAAAGAACGCAAGCTGCCCATGAAGCTGGTGGATGTCGAGGTTACCTTCGACAAACGCAAAGTCATCTTCTACTTCACGGCGGACGACCGGGTTGATTTTCGGGAGCTTGTGCGCGACTTGGCCCATGATTTGCGTGCCCGCATCGAAATGCGCCATATTCAGGTTCGTGATGAGGCAAAAATGGTGGGTGGCCTTGGCGGTTGTGGTCGCGAACTTTGCTGCAGCAGTTGGATGAACGAATTTCGACCCATTTCCATGCGCATGGCCAAGGCCCAAAACCTATCCTTGAACCCGTCGAAGATCAGCGGACAGTGCGGTCGTTTGCTTTGCTGTCTCAGCTACGAAAACGACCGATACGAAGAGATGCGCAAGAAAGCCCGCGAGGAAATCAAGGCGCGCCAGGAAAAGGCCGGGGCGAATCTGGAGGGCGAAGGAGCGAAAGAAAAAAGTGTGGCGCCCGAACGCACAGAAAGACCTGGTCGACGACGGGATGCTAAGGGGGGCACCGCCGATGCTCGCCCGAGAACAGAATCACGCCCCAGCGCTGAGCATTCAAGAACAGAAGCGCGGCCCAAGGGGGAGGTAGCGCCAAGTCGTGGTGCCCGCAATCGTGGTCGAGGTAGCGAACAGGCAAGTAACCGAGGCGAAGAGCAAAGCAACGACTCGCCCCAAAAGACGGAATCCGCCGTGGAATCTCCTGTGTCTCCAGCAGTGACTGCTGCGGATGGCTCCCCCACGCCAGAAAAATCAGCGGAAGGCGCGGAGAAGAAAACCGGCCGCCGTCGCCGCAAACGAAAGCGGAAGCGTGGTCCGGGTAAGGGAACGAGCGGTGGGACCAAGGACTGATGGGCTTGGTCGACACCCACTGCCATTTGCAGAGCCAGCGTTTTGACGTAGACCGGGCCACCGTCCAGGTCGCCTGCCTGAAAGCGTTGGACTGGATCGTGGTTATCGGCGACGATATCCCCAGCAGCGAAGCCGCGCTGGATCTGCTCGGCCCCCGGATCTACGGCGTGGTCGGCATGCACCCCTACTATGCCAAGGATTTCGACGACGCAACGCTGGAGTGCCTGAGGTCCATGGCTGCAACCGAGAAGGTTGTCGCGCTGGGCGAAATGGGCCTCGACTATTTCAACGAATATTCTCCACGGGATGTCCAGGCGCTTGCCTTTCGGCACCAGTTGGATTTGGCCTGCGAACTGAACTTGCCCGTCGTGATTCACAATCGTGAGGCGGATGAGGACTGTCATGCCATCCTCAGCGAGTATGCGGACCGCCTTGCGGGTTGTATCATGCACTGCTTCGGCAGCGGCCCGGAGTATGCCCGGAAGTTCCTCGACTTGGGCTTCTATATTTCTTTTGCGGGCAACGTAACCTTCAAAAAAGCCATTCAACTTCAAGAGGCCGCCAAAGTCGTCCCACTGGAGCGTCTGCTTGTCGAAACGGATGCACCCTACCTGGCACCCGTGCCGATGCGCGGGAAGCGCTGCGAACCCCACTACGTGGCCCACACGGCGGCCTTTCTTGCGGAACTGAAAGGCGTGGATCCGGCAGCGCTCGAAGCCCAAACCACAGCGAACGCCCATCAGGTCTATCGGATACCGAAAACCGCGTAGCAGCCAACAAGTAAACGTTTCTACCACACAGGCAACGTCAGAGGACAAAGACACACCTCTGGGTGCCACGGTCAAGCCCTGTGGGGCTTGCCCGTGTGGAAACATGGGTTCAGCTCAACACCTGTTTTTTAATGTTGGACAGGGTGTCCACAAACACGGGCAAGGGCTATCGCCCCTTGTCCGTGGCACCCTGAGCAGTCTGTGAACCCACGCCCACAAGGCCACTCGTGCCTCGTGTCCGTGTCGGTGGCACCCCAGGTCATTTTGAAAGAGACAAGGTCAACATCGGAAACGTTGGGCCATGAACACTTACCATTTTTTTTGACACGCAAAGACGCAAAAATAAAGAAACGTTTCGTAAATCGTAAGTATTCATAAATCCATCCGGGCTTGCTCCAATCATGTCTACACCGACCCCAATCGGACACATCGAATTTTCCGACGGCGATATGCGGCGTGTCTACACCGACCCTGTGGAGCGCATCGAAACGAACGATGTCCGCGAGGTCCAGAACGCGCTGGCGCACGTCGAGGCCCGGGTGGCCGAGGGCTATCATGCGGCGGGCTATGTGGCTTACGAGGCTGCGTCGGCATTCGATCCAGCCTTCCAGACCCACGAACTGAGCGTGCTCCCCCTCTTGTCCTTTGGCATCTACAAGGAGGCGTACAGCAAACCTTCGCCCGCCCGATCGGCCCATCCCCTAACGGATACCCCCGCGTGGAAACCCGCCCTGAAACGGGTGGCCTATGATGCCGCGATAGCCCAAATCAAAAAGCATATCGCTGCGGGCGACACCTACCAAGTCAACTATACCTTTCCCACCACCGCCGACTTTCATCTGGACGGCCTCACATGGTTTCATGAGCGCCAGCAGGCCCCGAACGCCGCCTACAGCGCCTACTTGAATCTGGGGCATCACGAGATAATTTCCCTTTCCCCCGAACTCTTTTTTTCGCTGGATGGCACCGCCCTGACCAGTCGTCCCATGAAGGGCACCCGTCCACGCGGCCTGAGCGCGGCACAAGACGAGGCCCTCGCGAAAGAACTGCGTCACTCTCCCAAGGAACAAGCGGAAAACCTGATGATTGTCGACATGCTCCGCAACGACATGGGGCGGGTTTGCGATACCGGTTCCATCCGCGTGCCGTCGCTCTTCTCCATTGAGCAATACCCCACGGTTTGGCAAATGACCAGCACCGTTACCGGAACAACCCACGCCTCCATACCCGCCATCTTCCAGGCGCTGTTTCCCTGTGCCTCCGTAACGGGTGCGCCCAAGATCGAAACCATGAAAATAATTCGCCAGCTTGAGTCCAGCCCCAGGGGCGTTTACTGTGGGGCCATTGGCTGGTGGAGTCCAGAACGGCAGGCACAATTCAACGTCGCCATACGGACGGCGGTCGTCAATACCGCAAGTCGCAGCGCGTGCTATTCTGTGGGCAGCGGCATCACCTGGGATTCTGTCGATGCACTGGAGTACCAGGAATGCGAAACGAAGGCCACTGTGCTGCAACACACACACCCTGACTTTGAATTACTGACATCACTCCGCCTGGATTCGGAGGGATACTTCCTCCGGTCCCATCATCTGGACCGACTGGAACGCTCCGCCGCCTACTTTGCCTTCCCTTTTGACCGGAAGACTATCACAGAAACACTCGATGCCTACGGCGCCACGGTGACAACCCTGCCCGCCAAGGTGCGCCTGTGTATGGACGATAAGGGCCACGTCTCGATAAGCCATGCCGAGGTGTCCGAACCCACACCATGGAAAGTGGGACTGGCACAAGGCCCCATTGACACGGCCCAGCCCTGGGTCTATCACAAGACCACCCATCGCGATTGCTACGACATCGCACGGGCCACTCGTCCTGATTGCACCGACGTTATCTTAGCCACCGCAGACGGATACCTCACGGAAACCACCTATGCGAATATCGTGTTGCAAATAGGGGATAAGAAATACACGCCGTCCTTGGAGGATGGTCTGCTCGATGGTGTATTCAGGCGGCAACTCCTGGAAGAAGGCACCTTGGAAGAACGCTCCCTGACTGTGGAGGATCTCGCCCGTGCCGACCGCATCTACCTGATTAACAGTGTCCGCAAGTGGATTGAGGTGAACTGGCAGGATGGATGATGCGGAGCTTCCGCTTAACTAGCCCAAACATCCCAAACGAACCCAAGGGTGCCACCTACACGGACACGAGTGGCCTTGTGGGTGCGGGCTACCAAGAGGAGCCGACACCCGTGGGTAGCATTTCAGAGGACAGGGACAACACACCGCCTTAATTGCTGGCGTAATTCTTTCCCTGATGTCCTGCTACACCCTTAAACTCCCCCGCTTCGCTCCTCCGTGTAAGGGTGGCACCCTGAGTGCTCACTGTGAACGCTTACTCAAGAATGAGAACGTAGAAAAACGTTCAACATATACATTCGATTCTTCCCGGCGAACGAACACCTAATCCAGGACGCTCGGCAGCACCCGGGCGAGTTCCTCCAAGGCGGTGATACCCTTCCGTGCCTTCGCAAAACCATCCTCCGCCATGGTCTCCATGCCCTTGGTGATGGCCAACGCCTCCAGTTTCGATGTCGTTGGTTGCTCCAGAATGGTCTCCGCCAATTGCTGATCCACCGTGAGAAGTTCGCCAATGGTGGCCCGGCCCCGAAAGCCGATATTGTTGCAGGCGTCGCAGCCCGTGCCACGAAAGAACTTGTAGCGCTTCTTGCCCGAATAGAACCGCGCCCGCATACCCGGATCGGGCGTATAGGCTTCGGTGCATTCCGGGCAATTCAGGCGTATAAGCCGTTGGGCCAGTACGGCTGTAACCGAAGAGGCCACGAGAAAGGGTTCGATGCCCATGTCAAGCAATCGCGTAAATACCCCCGCCGCCGTCCCACTGTGGATTGTGCTGATCACAAAGTGCCCGGTAAGCCCGGCGCGAATTGCCATTTGCGCCGTCTCCAGGTCACGAATTTCGCCCACCATTATAATTTCCGGATCCTGCCGCAATATGGCTCGCAGTGCCGTCGCAAAAGTAAAGTCCGCGTGTGGATTCGTCTGGATCTGTGATATGCGATCCATCGTGTACTCCACCGGATCCTCGATGGTAACAATGTTGGTCGTGTTCTTTTGCAGCGCCATCATCTCGACCAGCAACGCATAGATGGTCGTGGTCTTCCCGCTGGAACTGGGTCCCGTCAGCATGAGCGTGCCCGAGGTTCGCATGATGATCTCGCGGAGCGTGTTCAGCACTTTGGGCTGAAAACCGAGACTGGTCAGGGTATAGGTCTCCATCATGTCGCCCAGCAAACGAATAACCGTTTTTTCCCCTTTGACCGTGGGTACCGTGGAAACGCGAAGCGGCCGACCACACGTGGTTTTTTCAAAATCGATGCGGCCATCCTGCGGCACATCCTTACGGTAGACCACCAAATCCGCAAGCACCTTGATCCGTGCGTTTATCTTGGCCTGGAATTCCTTGGGAATGAAGGCGCACTGATGGAGTATCCCATCAATTCGGTAACGGAGGGAAAAATAATCCGTCCAAGGCTCCAGGTGGATATCGCTGCACCCGTGATAGGCCCCTTGGCTGATGAGAAGATCCACCGCGTCCGCGACACCGGATTCATCCGTCTTCTCCAGGGCCGCCAGTAATTCCGTTTGTATCTGCTTCAGGGGGATGGCCCGGGCCTTGTCCCGCTCTAACTGTGACTGCTCCACCATAAAATCACTCCGTATTGTGAGAGCTTCCTTGCGCCAAAACCGCTGGGGTCCAGTTTTATAGGCGTGTCGCCACGGAACCGAATGGGGGCATCGGGAAAAATTGGAAAAAATGTGATTACCTGGGGTATATTGTTAACATATATCAGGCGGACGGGGTTGCCGCGCCAGTGATATCTTGCGGAAACTTCGGTACCAATGTCAAAAACATGGCTCTCAGCGCTATCATTTCCGTTGTATTTATGCACTGGTCACAGCACAGAACGGGAACACGCTACAAAACATTTGACGGAAAGCCGAATAATTCTTATACTGGTTCCTAGTGGTGAGAGGGGTGCATTGCCGTCTCCCGCCGCAACGGGTATGTTTGGAAGGATCCACCCCTCGCGGGGTGTTGGAAAGGGAAGATGGAAATAGAACAGTATCAATGGCTGAATTTTGCCTTGAAGCTACCCACGGCGGGGGAGTTTCTGATTCTTGTTCTGTTTACCGGTAGCTTTATTCTAATCGGCAAACTGATCAAGAGCTACTGGGAGCGGAATAACGAAACCGTTCCGATTCCAATTGCGCTGGGCATGGGATTTTCCATGCTGGTGGGTTTCTTTTTCCTGGTCACGATGTTCTACCGTCGCATGGTGGAAAGCAATGGCATTGACAGCGTTGTTATGCCGGATGGTCGCGAGATGGCCGCCTTCGCGCCGGACAGCCACTATATCGGCATCCTTGTGTGGTGCATGGTCGCGGTCGTTTTTCCCCTTTTTTACTACGGACTCATCATCGTAAATTCCTTCGCGTCCCGTGCCATCGACAGAGTGAGTCCCTTCGGGATGCAAATCAACGAGCCATCGGAGTTCGCGGAAGCGCGCAAAATGGCATTGCGGGGCAATGTGGACGGCGCGGTCAAACGCTACCGTGCTTATTTGGACAATACGGAAGACGCACTTTTTGAGGCCGCACGACTTCTTAAATCGGAAGATCGTTTCGCGGAAGCTGCTGCCCTTTTTCAAGAGATCGGGGAACGCTTTTTTGGCAAGAAACTTATTTGGGCGGAAGCGGTTTTCCAACTCGCCAAACTGAAAGCGGATAATCTCCATCAGACTGCGGAAGCCATGGCGCTTCTTGAGCAAGTCATCGAGCGCACCTATGATTCTCGCTACGGGCAA
This sequence comes from Candidatus Hydrogenedentota bacterium, assembly GCA_024280935.1. Lineage (GTDB taxonomy): Bacteria > Hydrogenedentota > Hydrogenedentia > Hydrogenedentales > JAEUWI01 > JAEUWI01. The sequence goes on along the minus strand of JAJRPE010000445.1, from coordinate 16,598 downwards.
TTATCCCATACCGAATTGGCGCGTATGGCATCACTCTATGGTGCCGCAGAACCCCGCAGCGAATCGAGCAACGCTGCGGAGGAGGACGGCGACGATCCCTTCTTCGATGAGAACGATGAGCGACATGCGCAAGAGTCTGCTCAACCGGATTTCAAAGCGGACAACGGACAGCATAAAGCACCGGTGCGCGTTGATGTGGAAGAGGATGAGGACGATGTTTCTATTCCGAACATAGATCCCTTCTTTGCAGCCACGCAACGCATCAGGGAAGAAGCCGAGGCCGAAGAAAAGTCCGCAGCAAAGCGAAAACCAAAATCCAACGCCTGAGCAGCAGTTAGCTGTTACGTCCGGTGCTATTGAGTTTACCGTGCCCCTTTCACGTCCCGTCCAGATCTCAAGAAAACTTGCCGACTCGGTGGATAGCCAGACCTTTGGCCTTCCTGTAACCCATGTGTACAACCCGTTGCGTTATGCCCGTCTCAGCCACGAAAAGTACCTTCGCAGTTATGCACACAGGGGCATCGAGGTGTTGCTGGTCGGCATGAACCCAGGGCCTTGGGGCATGGCGCAAACCGGGGTGCCCTTTGGCGAGATTAGTGCTGTTCGAGATTGGATGGGCATTTCGGCGACAACGGAGCGCCCCAGCCAAGAACATCCCAAGCGACCGATCCAAGGCTTTGCCTGCGAACGGAGCGAAGTCAGCGGCAGACGTCTCTGGGGGTGGGTCCAGGACCGATTCGGCGAGCCCGAGGCCTTCTTCTCCCGCTTCTTTGTCCACAATTACTGCCCCCTCGTCTTTATGGAGGAAAGCGGACGCAATTTTACGCCGGATAAGCTTCCCAAGACTGAGCAGGCACCTTTGTTTGCTACCTGCGACGTTGCGCTGGTGGCACTGGTCGCCCATCTGGAGCCACGCTATGTACTGGGTGTCGGGGCTTTCGCGGAACGCCAGATCAAAGCGGCGCTCCCCCGCTATTCGGGTACTATCGGTCGCATTCTGCATCCGAGTCCCGCGAGTCCCGCCGCCAACCGAGGGTGGGCCGAAGCTGCCGAACTCGATTTGAAGCGTCTTGGCATCGCCTTATGACATCCGGGGCATTCACTACAAGTTCCCTCGCGGAGGACTTCCGCGCATTGGGGTTGCGTGATGGCGACAGAGTGTTGGTTCACAGTTCGCTCAGTGCTCTTGGCTGGGTGGAGGGCGGCGCAGATGCCGTGATCGAGGCGTTGCTCCAAGTGACCGGGCCTGAGGGGACCGTCGTATTTCCCACCTTGACGGGTGCCTCGACAGACACGCCCGAGAATCCGCCCCATTTCGATATTCGCCATGACACTACCTGGTGCGGCGAAATACCGCGTGCCGCGTTGCAACATCCGCGCCACGTTCGGAGTTTGCACCCGACCCACTCCGTCGCTGCTATTGGGGCGTGTGCCGAAGTATTGACCAAAGGGCACCAGCATGCAGTAAGCCCATGTGGTCATGGAAGCCCCTATACAAGGTTGGCGGACATGGGCGGACGCATTTTGCTTATTGGCGTGGGGCACGACTCAAACACGACGTTTCACACCGCCGAGGAACTGGCCGCGATGCCCTACGTTTCCTATCCGGGAAGGCACGACGCCTCGGTGGTCGATGCAGACGGCAAGTCGATGTTGGTGCGTTCACCGATACATCGATGGGACCGACCCCGGTGCTTCGAGTCCTGGAATGATGCATTGGTGTCTGCGGATATCGTCAGGTGTGGAAACGTGGGCACCGCGCCATGCCGCCTGATGGAATCTAAGGCCCTCACCGAATGGCTCGTTGCGCTGCTGCTGCGCAACCCGCGAGGACTTCTTGCCCATGGAACTCCGCATATTTAGAAGCAAATTTTATTGAGATTGCAAATCTTGGAATGAGTCGCCCCTGCCGCTCTGAAGCACAACATGGGCTTTCTCGATTTCCCGGTGAAATCGCGCTGGCATTCGGGCCCAATCGAGGACATCGACGAGAATGGTCACGTTGCTTTCACGCAACGCTTCCCGGAGTTCAAAAAGTTTTTCTTGCGCTTCTTCCAAGTTATCGGTATTTCGCAACGCCAAATCCAAGTCGCTGGCATCGTGCCCGGTGCCATCCACTCGGCTTCCGTAGGCCCAGACTTCAGCCTTCGGCACATACGCTTTAAGCAATTCCCTGATCGTTTTGAGGGATTCCGGCTTGAGATCAATCTGCGCCACGGGCAAGTCTTTCCTCCAGGCGTTTTGCATCCTCGACAAAGCCTGGCATGAGCACCAGTGTCGTTTCAGCAAAACGCTCACCGTAGTCGTGTGCGGTGTTGTTGCTGTTATCCCGATAGATGAACCAACGTTCGACTTCCTCGCCGGTAAGCAGGTCGTGCTTGGCTGCGTGGCGAAAGGCATCCTTAAAGGTCAACTGATCGACCGCTTTGGAACTGCTGAAATAAAGCTTCAAGGTTTTGCGCAGCAGTTTCACGGAGGTTTCCAATGTCAACTCAAACCCCTTGACAACAGCGTTACGGAAGACTTCATACTCAATGCTGTCTGAGGGGCTTTGCTCCAGCAACACCAGCGCGCTTTCCAAAGTTTGGACGCAACGTTGAAGGTGTTCAGTATTCAATGACATCCTTTTCTCCATAACCCAGAGCCGTCTGATTGAAACACGGGCAAGATTTGGCTTCGTCCCTAAAAGATACCCCGGCTGTCGCGTCGACTTCGAGACAGATTAGCCAGTGGGACCTGAACATTGAGCTGGAGCAGGTCATTCGCTTCGAGATTCATGATGTTCTGCACCACCTCCAGGAAACGGTCACTTTCTTCGGCGCAAATGATACCGCTGGTCAGCGTCTCAAATTTTCGGATGTAGTCCGCCCGTTTCCAGGGTTTCGCCCCGAGAGAGTGGGCATTGGCCACGGCCATTTCATCCACGATGCTGCTGCCATCCTTAAACCGGATTTCCACACGCCCCCCGAAGGCCTTTTCATGGGGGTCGCTGGCGTGATAGCGCCGCGTCCATTCTGGGTCCTCCACCGTGGATACCTTATGCCAAAGTTTGACCGTGTCTGGTCGTGAGGCCCGTTCTGGAGAATAGCTGGCGATATGATGCCACGCGCCGTCTTGGAGGGCCACCGCGAAGATATACATGATGCTGTGATCCAAGGTCTCCCGGCTTGCGTTCGGATCCATTTTTTGCGGATCGTTCGCGCCACTGCCAATAACGTAGTGGGTGTGGTGGCTGGTGTGGATAATAATTTCGTCGATAGCCTCGAAGTTTCCAATTTTTCCACGCATGTTGAAGGCCAGATCGATGAGGGCCTGACTCTGATACTCGGCGGAATGCTGCTTCGTGTAAGATTCGAGAATGGCGCGATGGGGGTCATCTTTTTCGGGCAGTGTGACCGTGTATGTCGCGTCCACCCCGTCGAGCATATAGGCAATGACGCTGTCTTCCCCCTCATAGATGGGCGAAGGGCTTTTCTCACCCCGCATGGCGCGGTCAATGGCTTCCACAGCGAGTTTTCCTGCGTGGGCGGGCGCATAGGCCTTCCAACTGGAAATCTCGCCTTTCCGCGATTGGCGCGTCGTAAAGGATACATGCACCGCCTGTTGAACCGCCTGAAGCACCATACCATGCTCCAGACCAAGGAGCGTGCCGATACCAACGGCCTGTGCCGGACAAAGGTGGGCAATGTGGTCCTTTTTATGCTCATGCAAGCAAACGGAGCGCACCAGACTGATCTGCACTTCATAGGCAGCCAAGACCCCCCGCACCAAGTCCACACCACTCAACCCATGGGCCAGTCCGCATTGCTGGGCAACGGCGAGTATGGGTGGAATATTATCGCCTGGATGGGAATAGTCCGCCGCCAGAAAGGTATCGTGCATATCCAACTCACGGACGGCGGTGCCATTCGCCCATGCAACCCACTCCGCATCAAAGGTCTGTTCAACCGGCATACCAAAGACCGCCGCTCCCCCACTGCGGGGATGGCACAAAGCCTGACTGCGCGCATTGGACACCGGCTCGCGACTAATGGCGGCAATGGCCACGGCCGCATTATCGATGAAACGGTTGATCACCATCTCACCGGCTTCCGGGTCAATTTCGCTGCGATGAACAGCCAATTCCGCGAGGCGATGGGCCAATTGTTCCTCACGCGGGAGTTCGACTTTGGAGGGGTACACGCTTACTTCGTAGGATTTCATCAAAATAGATCCCGAGTTGGTTGTTTTTGGCCTCATGCGGCGCGATGCTGTAACAAGAGAAAGTCCGCCGAAAGACGCACGGGCGAAGAGCGCAGCCGACATTAGCAACACGTCCCCCTGAGCTACACGCCAATACACGTAGAGTGTACTCGATTCGGAAAGTGGTGTTCCAACGGACCAAGCCAATGCGTTCAAACTCTTGACGTAAGCGTTCACTGGGTCCAGGAGGGCGGGTTTTCCTGCCCCCGCAGGGCACACGTTGCACCAGCCCATGTATGTAAACCCGAGATGCCTTTGCTGGTACAACGCTTCCTTTGTTGCGGACTGGAAACTCCGCACTCCTGCCGGCCAGCGTTTACCTTTTGACGAACTGATATCTTCAGAAATGAAAAACTGTCATTTCGTCCAAAGAAAAGTCGTCATACACCTACTTATTGCCACGCTCCCTGACTTCGCCAGTCTGAAACCCGTTGGGTACCTTGGTGGAGCGAAGGATTTGCATCATTTCCTCACGCAGTTGTTTTTTGGTTTCCGCATGCGTCGGATTGCCTGCCAGATTGGTCCACTCGTGGGGGTCCTTGTCGTGGTCGTAGAGTTCTTCCTCGCCATTGCCGCAACGGGTATATCGGTAGCGCTTGGAACGAACCGAGAAATGCGGATTCTCCTTGCCATCCTGGATGCCCATGAGGGCTACTGCCGGTCCGTTCCACGTATCGCTTTCAGGATTCTCCAGTAGCGCTCGAAGTGAATGGCCTTCGAGGGGCCTGTTGCTGCGGCCCTTGTTGGGATGGTCGGGAAGGCCACAGAGGTCCGCCAGCGTGGGATAGAGGTCTATCAAGGAAACGGGCTGGTCGCAGGTCCGGCCGTTTCCCCGCGAATCAGGCACATGAATAAACAGGGGCACCCGGGTGGATTCGTCCCACAAATGCCACTTTTGGATACAATCCTTTTCGCCCACATGGTATCCGTTATCAGCCGTCAAAACCACTATCGTGTTATCACGATACTCACTCGCATCCAGCGCCGTCAGCAACTTGCCTACCTGGGCATCTGCGAATGCCATGGAGGCCAGGTAGGCTTGCACCCATTCTTTCCATGCGGTTTCTCCACCGGCTTTGATTAATGCGTCATACTTCTGGAAACCCCACTGCCACCGCTGGCGAAGAACCGAAGCACAATCGCTGAGATCATTTTTCAGATACGGCGGAAGTTGAATGTTTTCCAGCGGAAACAGGTCGAAGTACTTTCTGGGAACATAGAGCGGCGTATGGGGACGAATGAAGCCAACCCCCAGATAAAAGGGACGATCATGTTTCTTATTCAGGATGTCTATGGCCCAATCGGCGGATAGTTCATCGGGCATTTTGTCGCGGTCATTGGCGTCAACATACTGGAACGGATTTCCCGCTTCGGTGTACCAGCCTTTCGCGCCGGGGATGTCCTGGGCTGGATTGGGCTTCCAGTCCGGCACGTTGGACAAAGGGCCATAGTTGAGATCTCTGTGCATTTTGGTCGGGAGAAAATTTTCCCATGTCTTAAACTGTGTGGGATGGGGCGTGTTGCTGGGATGCCCTTTCCCCTGCCAGGGCCAGGGACCGTAGTCGGGTCCGATCCCGTAGGCGGTATAAAAATCTCCGCCAGCCCCCTCGTGGAGCAACTTGCCAGTCCCATAGACATCATATCCGTTGTTCCTGAAGTGGAGGGGGAGCGGCACGCAGTCCCGAAGCAACGGAACAGCGTCCCAGCGGGCAAACCCATAATCATCCAGGGTCTGTGGATATAATCCCGAAAACAGCGACTTGCGTGAGGGGCCGCATACCGGCACGACCGCATGGGCATTGCTGAAACTCGTACTCCGTTCACGAAGACGGTCCAGGTTCGGCGTTATTGCCTTTGGGTGCCCCGGCGGATGCAATGCCCAGTCATTGAGATCGTCGCAGATAATGAGTAGCACATTCGGCCGGGTTGTCGAGCCGTCCGCCGCACAGGCCAAAAACATACAGACAAATGCTGTCACGCCAAAAACAAAGGATTTCAAAAACGCCCCCATCTACTTGGAACTCGCATCGGAATGCTGGGGCTGAACGCTTGGCGAGCGGTTCACCCAAAGCGCCTTGATACTGCCCTGTGGGATGCTGAAAGCAGTCGTTTTTTCCTGCGGCGGGCCGTCGCCTTCCTGAATCGTGTTGGTGCGCCCGTTATCAAGGAGCAGGGTCGTCGCCTTCGATGCTTCCGAAGGGGAGTTTCGTTGAAAGTCGGTGATATAGAGATCGCGGACCATGAGCGTGATATGTATCAAGCTTTGCGCCGGCGCCGAACCGGGTGTTTTGGTCACGTCAAATTCTTCGAGCCGTACATTGCGGATGTCGCCGGATCCGGCGGGAAAGCGCCAACGGTTCATGTTCACGGCGTAGATGCGGCAAGTACCGCTAACGCGCCGCACGACAATATTTTCAAGGCGCGCTTCCTGGCTCAGGAGGCGGACAAAGTTATAAGCGCCTTCGGCCTGGATATCTTCCACAAGGATGTCGCGGATGGGGCCGCGCCGCATTCCCAGGTTGAGAACCCGTTCCACGTCATCATCCGCATTAAGCGCGATCATGTCATCATTGGGTGTGTTGGGATGAAGGGCGCGTATATTGCGGATAGTGCCTCGCTGGGAAAATCCTCCCACATGCACGCCATCCTGGTTGGGGCGAATCACGGTATGATCCAACACAATGTTTTCCACCAGGAAGTCTTCCACTTCCCCCAGGCGTATTGAAAATGCGTCTGGATTGCGCACCGTGAGATCTCGAAGTGTAAGATTTTTTACATTGACGAAATTGATGGCCGTGCCCGTGTAGCCATTCAGGTCGCCATCTTTGCCCCGGTGGTTGTGCTCGTTGTTGCCATCCCAAATCCCCCCTTCTACCGTGATGTTTCTGTTGCCATTACCCTGATTTTTATTGGTCAGTACGAATACACGGGCATGCGTGCCTGCACCATCCGCTAATCGAATTACGGCCTCCGGGTCGGCCTTCAGCGTCACATCCGAAGGAATCTGGAGCGTGCGTGCAACGAGGTAGACTCCCTTGGGGATCGTCACCAGCGCCGCGCCGCTGTCAAGCGCCTTCTGAATCGGGGCGGCATCATCCCCCAGTCCGTCCCCCTTGGCACCAAAATCAACAACGTTAACAACGTTCGCCCCATCGGGAGAAACTGTCTCCCCAGGTTGCGCAAAAGATTGCCTGGCGGCAAGGAGAAGGACAACGGAAAAAGCGGACAAGAATACGGCCCTGAAACTCATAAAACTCCTTTCGCCCTGTTGCACAGGGAGCACCAACAAATTCGTCGTTGCGAACGCATTCCAGAATTTCACCACCTGTGACATGCTAGACTGCTTCATGCATTCAATTCAATATACGTCAGTTGTTTTTGAGCAGGGCCAGCAACTGTTCGGCGGTGACTTTTCCGGCCATATCACTGCCTTCAAGCAGACTACTTGCCAAATCTCGTTTTTGATGGTGGAGATCAACGATTTGATCTTCGATGGTGTCCTTCGCCACCAGTCGATACACGGTCACGGGCCGCTGTTGCCCGATTCGATGGGCGCGGTCCGAGGCTTGATCTTCGACCGCTGGGTTCCACCACGGATCCATATGGATGACGTAGTCGGCGGCGGTCAGGTTTAATCCTACGCCCCCTGCTTTGAGGCTGATGAGAAAGAGATCGCCTTCTCCTGCCTGAAAGGCATCAACCGCCTTCTTGCGTTTTTTGGCGGGCGTACTCCCATCAAGGTACTGATAGGATATCCCCTTTTTATCCAAGAGCGCCCGCAAGAGATTCAAGTGGCCGACGAACTGACTGAAAACCAGGGCCTTGTGGCGGTTTTCCAACAGTTCATCCAGGACCGCCTCAAAGACCTCCAGCTTGGCGCTCGGCAGGGTGCTTTTTTCGTCCACCAACTGCGTGTTGCAACAGGCCCGCCGCAGCCGCATGATCTCCGCGAGAATTCTTACGTGGTGCTTGCCGGGTTCTGCTTTCACGTCACTGAGGTTTTTCAGCGCCTGCTGACGGATTGCCTCGTAAAAGGCCCGTTCCTCTTTACTCAACTCCACATGGAGGACGATATCAGTTCGGGGCGGCAGCTCATCCAGCACATCGCCCTTGAGCCTACGTAAGATAAAGGGTTGAATAAGTTGCCGAAGGTGTTGCCGTGTATCCTTGTCCTTATACTTTTCGATGGGCAGGGCGAATTTCTTATTGAAGCTATCCGCAGAACCCAAAAAGCCGGGATTAATGAAGCGATAGAGGTTCCAGAGTTCGCCCAGATGATTTTCGATGGGCGTGCCGGTCGCGATAATCTTAAAGGAACCATTGAGGTCCATGGCGGCCTTGGAGCGCTTGGTCGCCATATTCTTGATGGCCTGGGCTTCATCCAGCACAATGGTCTGCCAGTCCACCTCCTTAAAGAGGGCGCTTTCGCTATGCAAGAGGCCATAGCTGGCGACGACCACATCGAAGGTTCCCAGATCACGCATGAGTTCTTCGCGATCACCCACGCCAAAGCGATGCACCTTCAGGGTGGGGGCGAAACGGCGGGCCTCGTCTTCCCAGTTCATGCAAACCGACGTCGGCGCCATAACAAGCTGCGGCCCATCGGTGGCACGCTCCAGCATCACCGCCAATATCTGCACCGTCTTGCCCAGGCCCATGTCGTCGGCGAGACAGGCGCCCACGCCCCATTCTGCCAGGCGTGCGAGCCATTTATAGCCATCAATCTGATAATCACGCAGCGTAGCTTGAAGGGTGGAGGGAATCTTCGGGTCGAGTTCACGGGCTTTTTGAAGGCGCTGGACCTGGTCTTTCCATTTCTTATTGGCTTTGACCGATGCCGCCTGCTCCACCAGGTCATCCATCGCCGGTGCCGCCAGGGCATGCATACGCAGTCCCTTATCGCCCATCTCTCCCAGGCCACGCAATTCGTCCAACTTCTTTCGGAAGGACCGGGTCAATGCCAGAAATTGCCCGTTGCCCAAATCGACGAAGCGCGATTTCGATGTTTCGGTAAGTTCGAGAAGGCGCTGCATATCGAGCACGAGATCATCATCCACCTTCACCTCGCCCGAAAGCTCAAACCAATTGTGGCCCCCGTTGATTTTGGCCCGGAACTGACCCATGCCCGCCGATCCCTGAATGTTGTAATTCTGGCCCTTGGGCCACTGCACCCGCATGGTCGCCTCACACGCCTCCAACTCCACTAAAAACTCAAGGCACGACTCCGGCTCATCCAGTTGCCACTCCCCTTCCCATGCCTCTGCGTTGGACAACGTTGCACAGGCTGCAATCACTTCGTCGGCGTTCTTTTTCTCCGTCTCGAAGTTCCGCTCGGTTTGTATACGGGTGCCCTCCACTTCGGCAATAACGGCTGTTCCCCCAGCTCCCGGAGGAAATAAGGGGCCGCCATCCGGCAAGGGTTGGATTCGCAGTTGCACAATCAGGCCCTCCCCCGAGGGCAGAAGTTGCAGCAGGGGTGTGGCATCAGCATCCACCTTGGGGATAGATGCATCGGCAATGCCGATATCGGAATGCACCGTCACCATGGAGGCCACGTTACCCACCGCCTTGAGGACATCCTCCTTTGCCTTGGCAGGGGCCTCTACCCCCTTGCCGACTATCTTGGCCACCTGGCAAATCTCGGGCGTGTATTCGTAAACGACAATGCGAGAATCCCCGACACGCTCCACATAAACATCATCGTTTTCGGGCTTCGGAGGATTCATCGTCAGCTTCAGCGCCCGCTTGGTCTTTGTTACCTGAAGCTCCGGTGTCGCCGCCACAACGTCCACACTAATTGTGGTGTCCATGAGGAAAATATGGGGATGACCGACCAGCGCCGTCAACGCCCGCGTGGGAAGGTAATAGTCCACCCCGGAGCGCCCCCAGTAGCCCGTATCCATATCCGCAACAATGTGTCGGCATACGCTCAGGTCCTGGTCGGTCAGGTAACCCAGTTTCTCCCCCTCTTCATAGAGGCGACGCAGGGCAATATTGCGTCCCTTGGTCCACCGCCCCTTCGCGGAGCATTTTTGCTCTTTGGGCTGGATGTCACAATAGCCCTTCGTCACCGAGACAAACCAAACCAGCCTGACCTCTTTTTCCGTGGTGCCTTTCGCCCCACCCCCGGCCTTCTTTATTCGCGCCAGGGCCTTCAAGGTGCGTTCCCATGGTGCCATGAGCTTGATTATTGTGGTCAACGACCGTGTACCCATGATCAAGTGCAGTTCGTCGGAAAGTTTTCCATAACCCTTGTTGACGCAACCTGCCCTGTGCAGAATCGCGGCGTATTCAGCCGCGAACCAGGTGTACCCATTCGCTTGGGTTTCTGCGAAAATATCTTCGAGCAAGGGGTGGGCGTTCTCGATATCGGCCCGATTCTTCCAGCACGCCAGAAGCAGTCCGATATACTGAAGGGGTCTGCTTGTTTCATTTTTCCACGTGTTATACCTCCAGGCATGGGGATCTATGCGCTCGTCGACACCATCAATTTCTGTTTTGATCAGATTTTTCAATTCCTGGCAAAGGGTCCCAAAATAATACGAATTGTCTGAAGCACCCCATTGGGCCAACTCCAAGGCACGGGGCCAATGGGTATCGCCCGCATCGAGTAAAGCCAGGATGAAAAAGATCCAGTCAATCGTCTCAAACTTAGGTTTTCTCTTGCGCGTTGACTTCTTGATTATCGCCAGACAAGATTCATAGAGGGCAATGGCTTCCAGCGTGGATCCGGTCAGCAGAAAACGCCGGGCACGGAGCAAATCGATATAGTAGTCGGGCAACACCTCTAAGGCGGACGGAGGCTCCTCAAAATTACCCTGCATCAAGGAAATCTCAGCGAGAAGAAAGTGAAGCGTTGCTTGATTTTCCTTAGGAAATTTACCCATGCGCCGCCAAGTGTACGCAACAATATCGCCAGACGCAGCACCTGTCCGTGCGCAATCTTGCAACAGGTAAATCAACCACACTCCCTGGCGTTTCGGGGGAAACTGAGCAAACCAATCCCCATCAAAGGGATTTTCAATGAACTCGGACAAAGGGTAGCGTTCGTTTTCGGGAAAGCCGTCCCACGCGTAAACATCTTCCATGATCTGATCCAGGCGCTTAAAATCCTTGGCGTAAAAGGCCAATCGGATATGCGCCAACGCATGGGGTACAGAATGAAAGTAGCTTCGCCCGCCCCAATACTGCTCATAGGGTATTGTTTTGAAAACGGTGGGTTCCCACACCGAAAAACGTCCCGATTCGACCACACGTCGCGTGAGTAATTCCACCACAGGCCGAACACAGGTATAACGTTGGCCGCTCTTTTCAACAAGGCCCAACTTCATCAGCTTCCTGAGCGCGTTGTCAATCGAGTTTCGCGTTGGTACGCGATTGGCTCCGTCGCGCACCCCGCAGCCCTTGAGGACCCTGACTACTTTTCCCCAATCAGCGGGCATATAAAGTAGCGAGAGAACATCGAGGATACCCTTCTCAAAATCCGACAGCCCTTCGTAGTCCGCCATGAGTTTTCCGCGAATGTCCTGCGGAGGCGTGACTTTTTTATTTTTTGTACTTTTTCTGGTTTTTTTTCGTGCGCACATGTATTAATGCTTCTTTTCTGGGTTAAACATTTGAGACGGGAAAACAGGTTTCGCTTGTGGCGAAGCACAGGGAGCGGGTTGAAATTACCGGATTTGAATGGACAGATTCAATCCCAAAGAGCAGATAGAAGAAAAACAAGAGAAGTTTCTGTCCATCGTGTTCCATCTTGCGCACCTCATTTGACGCGTCGCCTGTCTGCGCACTAGAATCGCCCGGCAACAAACATCGGAAAAACAGGGAGAGCCTTATGAATCGACGTGATTTTCTGAAACGTACGGGGGCATTGGGCATAGCGGCTTTATTCCAAGCACCCATCTCCGTCCGAAGGGCAGACGCTGCACCTGTTTCCAGACCCAATATCCTCTTTTTCTTCGTCGACGATATGGGCTGGCAGGACACGTCGGAGCCGTTCCATACAGAAGTGACAGACTTAAACAGGCGCTATTACACGCCCAATATGGAGCGGCTTGCGGATGAGGGCATGAAGTTTACGCAGGCCTATGCCAGCGCCGTATGCTCTCCCAGCCGGGTGAGCCTGATGACCGGGCTGAATGCGGCCCGCCACGGGGTGACGAACTGGACGCTTCGAAAAAACAAATCGCCCGATCCGCCCCATGAAACTCTGACAATGCCTGAATGGAACCTTAATGGCATCAGCCCGGTGGCTGGAATCGAACGAACGAAGCATGTAAAGACCTTGCCTATGTTCCTGCAAGAAGCGGGATACCGCACGATTCATGCGGGGAAAGCCCATTGGGGCGCTCAGGGCACGCCCGGCGAAGACCCGCTGAATCTGGGCTTCGATGTAAACATTGCAGGTCATGCCGCTGGCGGGCCGGGCAGCTATTATGGCAAGTACAATTTCAGCGCCTCATGGCGCAGTCCAGACCGGATTTGGGACGTGCCGGGCCTGGAAGCCTATCACGGGCAGGATATCTACCTGACCGAGGCGTTGACCCTGGAGGCGAACAAGGCCATTGACCAAGCCGTGGCGGACAATAAGCCTTTCTATTTGTATATGTCGCACTATGCCATCCATGCGCCGTGGGAGAAAGATGCCCGGTATTTCCAGAAATATAAGGACCAGGGCCTTGACGACTGGGACGCGGCCTACGCCTCTATGATCGAGGGGATGGACAAATCTCTGGGCGACCTGCGGGCCAATCTAAAACGGCATGGGGTTGAGGATGACACCATCATCATTTTCATGAGTGACAACGGCCAGCCCAGCCAGGCAGACCGGAACAAACCGCTCCGGGGCCATAAGCTCACCCCGTATGAAGGCGGCATCCGGGTGCCCGCCCTGGTGAAATGGCCCGGCGTAACGGAAGCGGGAGCGGTTTGTGATGATTACTTCATTATCGAGGATATCTTTCCGACGATTCTGGAGATGGGCGGGGTCGCCAACTATGATCAAATCGGCGGCAACGTTGACGGAGTCAGTTTCATTCCGCTCCTCAAACAGGAGGAAGGCTACCCGAAGGACCGGGCCATCTTCTGGCATTTCCCCCACAGCTATAATCAATATCCCTATAGCGTGATTCGCAAGGGCGACTGGAAGCTTATCTACTTCCACGAGGACCAGCACTATGAACTCTATAACCTGAAGAATGACATCGGCGAAACCGACAACCTTTACAGCAAACAAGTGCAGACAGCCGAAAGACTATCGAGAGAGCTGGGAGCATTTCTGAGGGATGCAGGGGCGTTTATGCCCATTAGCAAAGAAACGAAAAATCCGGTTCCGTTTCCGGGTTAGCCATTGATTCTCCGTAAGCGTTACGGCATATAGGCTCTGCCCGCTTGCGTGGATCCCACAGGCAACGGCAACAAGAAAGTGGCACAGCCGTCTCGGCTGTGAAAAACACAGGCGGGACGCCCACCACGGCGCGTCTTCGACCTATGCTACATTCCTTCGAGCGTGAAGGGAAAAAGTGCCAAACAGAATTCCTGCCGGATCAGGAACTCAGGGGCAACCAAAATACGTGTTCATTCCGATCCATTTCGCAGATAATCAGCCCCGGCGGCGCTTGTCCGACAGCTTTCCCGCCAATTCGCGAGTGTGGCCTTCATTGTCTTCACAATATCCGCCTTTTCTCCCGCGAGATTGTTTGTTTCGCCGTGATCGCCTACCAAGTCGTAGAGCAGGTCCTCCTCCCCGCTGTCGCTGAAATCGGTGAGCAGCTTATAGCGGTTGTCTATCAGTCCAATGCGGGGCGATTTGCGTGATTGGGCCGTGCCTACACCACCGAGGGTCTCAAAGGCGATGGGGGCGGCGCGTTCGGTGACACCATCGCGAATTGCTGGCAAAAGGCTCAGGCCGTCCAGGGGACGCACGTCGATTCGCTCCACGCCCAGCACCGCCAGGATGGTGGGCAGGTAGTCGCTGGTCACGGCGGGATAGTCGGTCTCCGCGCCCGCCTTCACCGCAGCAGGCCATTCCAGCAAGGCAGGAACACGGATGCCGCCTTCAAAGAGGGAGCGCTTTCGCCCGCGAAAAGGACCCGTCGTTCCAACGAAGCGTCCGTCCGGTTGGTTGCCCTCCGGGCCGTTGTCGGAACAGAAGAAGACCATGGTGTTTTCGGCCACGTTGAGTTCACGGAGTATGGCACGCAGGCGTCCCACCTGTTCATCAAGGGCCGTGACACAGGCGTAGTAGTGCTGGGCCTCTTCGTCGTACTCGTCGTATCGCTTGCGGTATTCGGGGCCACCCACCACGGGCGCATGGGGCGCGTGAAACCAGACCACCGAGAAAAAAGGTTGCTTCGCAGCCACCGCGTCGCGAATGAAGGGAATGGCCTTGTCCATGATGATGCGGGAATCGTCGCCTTCGAGTCCGCTCTTCACATTCACGCCGTTGTGCCAATAGAGGGCGCGGGTGTCGGGGGCGACCTCGTTGCCCAAGTGGGAGTTATTCGGGTCATAGGGATCCCACGTCGCCACAGCGAACTCCGTGCTGAACCACTCATCGAAGCCGTTCATGCCGGGCGTGGCATAGTGCAGTTTGGGCTGGCGCTTCTTCTTTCCCGAGTAGTCCGGCGACAAGGTGCCGAGGTGCCATTTTCCGAAGTGCCCGGTCCGGTAGCCGTGCTGCTTGAGCAATTCGGCCAGGGTCCATTCGCCTTCTTTCAGGTGGCCGATGTTGGCGGACAGTATTCCGTAGCGATAGGGGTGGCGCCCCGTGAGGCAACTGCCCCGTGTAGGACTACAGACCGGTGCGGCGGCGTAGAAGCGATTGAACTTCAGGCCCGCGTCGGCCATGGCATCGAGGTGGGGCGTCTGGATGATGGTGCCACCGTTAAAGCCCACATCGCCCCAGCCGAGATCGTCGGCCATGAGCAGGATGATGTTGGGGCGGGTTGGGGCGGCAAAGGCTACAGTCAGTGGCAGCATTGCACACAGAAAGCTCACAAGCAACGTTACTCGGATGATTGGTAAAACCGAAGGGAACTTGGGCTTGGAAATCATCATCTTTCTTTCGCAGTTTGCGGAGAACGTGCCCGAGACACTAAACTGGCTCGGTTTGGCATATGGGAGGCTGAGCACACACGTGTTCGGAACCCCATCCTATACGAAGATACGGGAACAATGACAGAACACAATAAATATCCAAGCGAGATACGCGGCTATTGCATTTTCTGTGGGTCTACAGTTGGGCAGCAGAGCGAACGAACCGGTAAAAAGGTTCATGCTCTCTTTGATTGTCCAAAATGCTGGCGCAATTACTGTGACCAGTGCAGTTCTGCGGAGTATAGCGATGGACACCCTATCCAGCGCTGTTTACGCTGCGACAGCGAGTTGGATTTACTTTCAGGAATATACTGGAGAGAAGACTCAATGCCAATGGCACCTTTTTACGCGAAATTTTCCGATATAGCCGCTGCGGAAACCCGAACAGCCCAACTATCCGGGGATACTGAGATCCCGGATGGGGAATATGGCTTTCTCGAACTCTATTGCAACGAGGCGGGCTGCGATTGCAGACGGGTATTTATCCAGGTTATCAGCCCTGGCGCAAATAACGAAGCCCCGCTTGCCACCATCAACTTTGGCTGGGAGAGCGAGGCGTTCTATCGCGACTGGGTTCACGTCTCCGAAGACGATGACATCGTTGCAGTGATGGAGGGTTCCTCCCTTGCTCTTGCAGAGCAAAGCGAACTGGCCCCCCATTTCCTGGAGCTGTTCGAGTCGATGACAGAGGACCCAGCCTATGTGAATCGGCTCCGGCAGCATTATGAGCTGTTCCGGCATGCCGTTGAAAAAGGGTATGGCGATGGCAATCGAAATATTCTGGCGTCCCGAACGACACAAAGGCGGGTCGAAACATCGGTTGGTCCAAACAAGCCATGTCCCTGCGGCAGCGGGCTGGAAGCCTAACCCACGTTAGGCTCGTGCCTGAAAGTGGGAGTTCTGATTGGGACGGTAATAATAAAACTTGCCAATTTCTCGTTGGCGGCATCATAAGGGTAAATCGTATGATGGTGCCACGGGAGTAAAGACAAGCGATGAGTCCAGCGGAAGTGAGACTGCTACGGCAGTGGCGAGAAGATGGGGACGCGGAGGCCTTCCAGCGGCTCATGTCCCGCCACAGCGGCATGGTCTATGGCACCTGCCGACGAATATTGGGGAACGCCACCGCTGCGGAAGACGCGACCCAGACGTGTTTCCTGAAGCTGGCCGAGGCACCGACCACCATCAAGACCTCCCTCCCCGGCTGGCTCCATACCGTCGCGACGCGTTGCGCCCTGGAGATGCTTCGGAGTGAGAAG
>JAJRPE010000444.1 GCA_024280935.1 Candidatus Hydrogenedentota bacterium | reverse complement strand
TTTGACAATGCCCGAAAATTTCCGTATAAATGCATTCATGTGCCGTCACTCCTGTGGGATAAGTTACTGTGCAAAGAGCTACATCATAGGAGATTGGCGGCACATCTTAAAAATTGGGTTGTGGGCGAAGCTCACCTTAGGGTTATTCATGTGTTGTATGTGGGTTCAACTTCAGGGATGTCTTTGGCGAACTGGGGAAAGGTTTTATTCATGTTCATCACTTAGAGCAAGTTGCCTCTATTGGGAAGGAACACAATACTGACCCAATCAAAGATTTGCGACCCGTCTGCCCAAATTGCCATGCGATGATACATAAGAGGAAAGAACCGTATTCCATCGAAGAGATAGAAGAAAAACTGATAGAACATGGATAATATTCTATATGGTATAAGCCACCCCTTGTCTCTTCTCCATAACGATGCATGGAACTTGGGTGAATCCTCTCATTCCTGAAAAGCACCTGCTTCGTGTGATTCAAAACTCTCGTTTAAGTTGTTTCACAGATGTTCCATGCTACTATCCCGCATTTTCTTGTTTTTCAACAGGAAAACCAATCGCACCTCTGTTTTTTGTTCTTCGTTTCTTTCTTCTTCGTGCTCTTCGTGCCTTCGTGGTAAAAAATATTGAAAGCGTTCACAATCCGTCGCACCTTGGTCCTTAAAAAATCAACCTGCGGGTGCCACGGGTAGGCCTCTCAGGGCTTACCCGTGTCGTTCTTACCGATGAGGAAGACGAACCAGATTCAGAGACAGCGGTTCTCCACGGGTAAACCCTACCGGGCCTACCCGTGGCACCCGCCGGTCTTTTTGTTGACTATAGGCTGTCCGTGTCGTGAAGGATTACGAAATACATAAGCGTCCAACCGACCGAAGGTATGGGCAAGAACAAGAGCGACGCTTGGGAACGAGCGGAAAAATAAACATGGCAACAGGAAATCGACGATGGGTGTATTAACATTCGGCATGGTTGTGGTTGCAGGACTTCTGTCGCTGCCGGGTGCCGTACAGTACATCGACGTAGACACGGGCTGGACCGTGGAAAACAAAGGCCCTTGGCAAAGCCGTGTTGATCACCGAAAACTCCTGGCTATGCACCACCCCTGGATCGCCAGTGACGGGGGCAACTATGCCATGGCTTGGCGCGAGGTGGAGGTCCCCGAGGAATGGGGCGATTCGGTCACCCTGACCTTCTACAATAGCGACGACTACCACGGCGTTGCGCGGGGCAACTTGCCGGGAATTGGCTTCGTGGGCCACCGGCGAAAGCAGATTCTCATAAACCACAAACCAGTCTGGACAGAGGATGTATCCGACGCCGTTTCACCGGGAAGCGCCCCGCTCTATCGCGTGACCGTGCCCGTTCCTGCGGAGAATCGCACCCTGCGCATCACCCTGCTGGCCTATGACGCCGTTCCATCGAAGGAAGCCACGAAAGACGATTTCTATCGCCCCCCATCTGCCGACCTCACACGAGACACAGACCCCAACGCCGAGCGCTTTCGCACCACGGTGTACTGGGGCGATCTGGCGCTTCATTCAGATGATGCCCCCTTGTCGAATCGTCCGCGTCCTTCGGAGCGTCAGGTGCTGGAACAACACGACCAATTCTGGCCCCCGAAGCCAGACACGGCTCCCTGGAAGAAAAAGCGACCGGTTCTGACTATATCCACCCCCGCAGGCCTGCCCAAGGCTGGATTTCCGCTGGAAATGGGCATCCCCCTCCCCGAAGGCGTGGTCCAGAGTCCCAATGCCTTTCGCCTTGCAAATGGGAAGAATCAGGCGCTCTACAGCCAAAAGAATGTTGCCGCGACCTGGCCCGACGGATCACTCCGCTGGGTGCTGGCCCAATTCCCCGTCAAGACCTCAACGAAGGCCGTCTCCCTGGCCTTCTCCAAAGACGGCGCCCGGCCAAGCGGTAAAAACACGGTCAAAGATACCGATGACGGGCTGTCTGTGTCGGCGGGCACCGTTTCGCTCCGTGTTGGTACGGGCGACCCCATCACCGCCATCACCTATCGAAATAAAACCGTGTTCAAGGGAATGCAGCTCGCGATGGAGGTCGGGGGGAAATCCGTCTCCGGCACCAACGACGACTGGCAGGTCATCGACGAGGGGCCGTTCCACACACGCATGCTGCTGCAGGGACGCTTCGAGGGCCTGGATTCCTCCCTCGGCACCTACGCCCTTTATTGCTCGGTCTATCAGGGCCTTCCCTACATCAAGCTGTGGTTTCGCTATTTCAACGACACCGAAACGCCCCAAGCCGTGTCGCGCATGGACGTCGTGTTTGACTTGCCCAACCCGCTGAAATCGGTGAAGCTCCCCCACGGCGCGGTGCCGTCATCCTTCTCGCTGACGCAGCAAGACGTAGATTCCTATTCGTTGGATGGTGAAGTCCACTCCGCCGAAACGCCTTTCTTTGTCGCGTGGTCGCAGGGCGCCCTGGCCGTCAAAGACTTTGGCGCGCTCCACCCCAAGGGCATCCGACTCACGAAAGAAAAGCTGTCGCTCTCCCTGGTCGATGGCGGGTCCTCTCCCGTCACCTTCACGCCGGGCGAAGCTAAGAGCCACGAAATATGGATCGCCCTCGGCCCCACGGACGGTGCCCAACTGGCGGCGACGGTGGCCCAGCCGCCCGTGTTACAAAACAGCGACTACTACAGCGCCTCGGGGGCATTCGGCCCGGCAGCCCCCCTGCCCGAGAAACACCCGTGGGCACGCTTTCTGGACGACACCTACGGGACGAAGAGCTTGCCCGCCCTTGGCATGGCGACGGGCGTGCGACATTTCCCAGACAGCTACTACCTCGGCAAGAAAGGACAATGGGCCAACAACTACAACGGGCGCATGATGAGCCTGTGGCACACCTGGCTTGCGACGGGGGACCGCATCTGGTTTGACCGGGCGACGGCGGTGTGCAACCATCTCATGGATGTGGCGGTGGTCCATTCCGAGGTGCCGGGCCATGACTGGTTGGGCGCGATTCATGGACCCGGAGCCAACCATGTGTCGGGGCCGTGGAATCCCCTGATGCGCGCGGAAGGCTTCTCGCTCTTTGCCCACCTGACCGGCAACCCCGAAGCCCAGGCCGACTTCCTGGGGGTGGCGGACTACTGCACGCGCACGGGCGTTGGCCTGAGCGGACCCAACGTGCGCCATTGGGCCGGCCCCTTCTCCACCCTCGTCGCAGCCTATCAGGAAACCGGCGAAATCGCGCTCCTGGAAGCGGGCACCGAGCGTCTGACGAGCATGTATGGCCGCATCGACCGGCGCAGGGGCACGTGGATCGACTGGCACGCCACCTCGACCTATCCCGGTAACATCCCCTGGATGAACGCCCAGCTCGCCCTCCCCCTCTACACTTGGTACCGCCTCACCGGTGATGTGGAAGCCGCCCAGTTACTGGTGGGCCTGGCCGAGTCCATGATCTGCGAAAACACGCCCTGGGAAGAGCCGGGAGCCATGAAGACCTACTCGCCCGACCCGCATTTTCCGTCCACGACGGCCTACGACCCCTTTATCATTCCCATGATCGCGGCAGCCTACGAATTAACCGGGGATACCTTCTTTCGGGACGCCGCGCGGGTGCAGTGGAAGCGATGGAAGGCGAATCCCGAGTTTCAGTCGGCGTTTAACCTGTCGTGGCATATGCCGTGGTTAAATGCGGTGTTGGAAGACATTGAAGGCGTTGAGTAAACTTTCAACGGCGATGTGACAAACAAGTCCGTGGTCATGCGGCCACCTTTCATTGCCTGAACACCTTGCATTGCCTGAACACCTTGCATTGCCTGAACACCTTGCATTGCCTGAACACCTTGCATTGCCTGAACACCTTGCCAACGTGCATGCTACCCCTGCACAACGTGTGCTGGAGCGAGTTTGTAACCATTTGCCGAAGATCGGGGTATCAAAGTCAGTGAATGGTAGATGCTGCTCTTACCAGGCCCGATGTGCCTGAAGACACCAGAGCAAGCGTGAGACGTAAAGAACATCCTCACAGACCTTGGGCTTCAATGGGCCATCGGGAGGCGCTTTATCTTGAAGCAGGATGGAACGATCGGATTGTAAATATGAAGCTACTCACAACAATTGCGTATTTTTGGGTTGTTCTATTGAGTCTGAGCACAATCGGCGGGTGCCAAAAAGACATCGCAGACCCTGAGGAGTGCCCTGATGATGTTGCCGTGCTGACATCTTTTGTTACGCGGGAAGGGCAACCGATCAGGATTTACGAGGACGGTGCGGCCTATCTGAGCAAGGATGGATTGTGTGCCTTTGTGTTGCAATACTTCAATCCTGATTTTTTTCTGGAACACTATGTGAGCAACGAATCAGGCACATTTTTGATCGCTGACAGCGGAGAGCTTTTGGCACCAAAAAACGAATTTTTTGAGGACTTCGAGAAGCACACGACATTTACCGATTTGTTTATTCAATCAGTGGCTGATTTCAAGGGTGACATGTACTGGAATCAGTTTACCGTACAAAGCCCCGCTGCGCGCACGGTTCCTAATTATGTTGCGCTGCGGAAATACATACTTGATGGATCATGCACCTTTATCGACAACAAGATAGAGCTGGCAACGGACCCCACAAACCCCATGAATCGCGTGTTGAAGTTTACGAGTGTCCCCCCCGGTATCAATATGATTACCGCAAAGTCTTCAATTTCCTCAACACTGGGTTACTTTGTAAAAGGCTCGGAACTCTGGTATCAGGCGGATTACTACATTGAGAGCGGAATGCCTTTCAGCATTGTTGATTTTGAAAATGGCTACTTTGATCAATCTCCGGGGCCACGGGTTTGCATCCGCAGCAATGCGTTGACACTTGAAAACAAATTTGGCGCTAAACAGAATTACACGCACACGACGGGTATCACGGTTCCCAAAAAGGAGTGGTTCACGGTTACGGTGCATCTGGTATATAGCGATGAAGAGGATGGACTCATTGAATTATGGCAAGATGGCGCGTTATTGATGTCAACCACTGGAATCAATCTGCCGACATCCAATTCGATTCAAAACATAGTTGAGGTAGGCATCAGCGCGACACCGGTGGGATCGGTGATGTATTTCGACAATATGAGAATTTCAGAAACACCATTCTAACGTGGCCTATGCCGTGGTTGAACACGGTGTTGGAGGGGATTGCGGATAGCGAATAATCGTTCAACATTAATTCGACGACAAGTTGGCATCGTGTCGCAGGCGTGTCACAAAATCGTTATAATCGCCTTCCACCATCCGCCCTTCGGGTAAGACGTGCCCCGCGATAGAATTTATATAGATGAACGTATAATTATCTATATCGCATATCTTTTCTATAATTTCCAACTTCACCGTTTGCACCCCCATGTAGTTTCTCTCGACAAGTTCGGTGTCCGCAATTTCCAGTTCATGCTCGCAGATAAAGCCATTGTTTTCCGTGTTACGCATTGAACGCTCTAGTCTTTTGAACCAAAAAAACTCATATACATTCACTATCAAGAAATAGCCCGCGCCCGCAAGCACCGCTAATATAGCCCCGTTTATAATGCTGGCATATCCATGCTCACCAAACCCGCGAACACTCATTTTCGCCCAGAGCAGCAAACAAAGCCCCCCAACGAACCATCTCCTCAATTTTCGCGACCCCACAGTCTTATTGTGGTGGTGGTACTTCTGAAACACCATGTAATCATCAAGCGTATTGGTATATCGAATTTTCACGCATCAACCTTTCAAAGTCCGATTGGCCCAATCGAAGCACGCAGCTTCGATGCGGCTACATTTGTAACACACAAGAATCCAGCCCATCAAGCGGCGCACTTTTAATCCAAGGATTGGTGTTGTCCCCCTGCCTCGATGTACTTCCGGTACAGCCCCTGTTCCGCCTTAGGCGTAACAGATGGCAGTCCCCATGAAAAAGCGAAGCACTGAGGGACTGACGCGGACCCAGGCCCGTCGATAACGGAGCTTTGCCGGGTGCTAAAACAGGGTGCAATGGGCCGAAGCACACCGCCCAAAACGTCCGTGGCTGCCTGAGAGCTTCTTGTTTTTCCGAATCACACGGGAAGATTCGAGGTGACATCGTTACTGCGACGGGTGAAATTATGGAGGGACTGACGCACCCATGCCACCTCGCCTTACGGTTCTGGGCCATGCTCAAAAGGAAAACCTGGTATCGACAATACAGTCCGTGACGGGGTGTGGCTGTCCCGCTGTTGGTGGAGTTGGCGGTGGTCTATCATCGCCAACGAAGGGACAGCCACAGCCATCTGCGAGCTTCTTGTTTTCCCCGAATCACACGGGAAGATTCGAGGTGGTATCGTTACTGCAACAGGGGCTTGGCTGCGTCAGTCCCTGAGCTTCCCCGTTGCCCTGAACGCGTCGAAAGATTCACAAACAATCCCGGGTACCACCTACACAGACGTGAGGAACGATCAGCTTTGCGGGTGGCACCCTTGGGGTGAAATTATGGAGGGACTGACGCACCCATGCTACCTCGCCTTACGGTGCTGGACCATGCTCAAAAGGAAAACCTGGTATCGACAAAGCAGTCCGTGACGGGGATGTCCCGCTGTTGGTGGAGTTGGCTGCGGTCTATCATCGCCAACGAAGGGACACCCATTAAGCACCTTCGTGTCAAGCGGGCAAAACTCTCCCGTTCGCAGTCGAGTTCATTTTTTCGTATTCACGCATATGTTGCTCAGAAAGCGAAAATCAGTAACCACCGGCAGAGCCGGGGGTATGAGGAAGGCCCCTAAAAGGGGCCGATTCGTCAAACTCAGTACGAAGCCAAAGCAGTTTCCCGTAGGGACGACATATCGTAGCCCAGCGGTGAAGCGAGGTACGAGCGGAACCCTGTGTAGACCGGTGCACAAAGGACTGAACTCCGAAGGAGTGGCATAGAAAAAATCCGGACACATTCCCAACACCTCTATGCCACCCCTTCGGGGTTAAATATCTCTTGCATTCGAGCTATCCCAGGGTTCGCTTCGCTCACAC
>JAJRPE010000443.1 GCA_024280935.1 Candidatus Hydrogenedentota bacterium | reverse complement strand
CTCGCTCTCGAGTTTAGACTTCCTCATCCCGGTGGAATAGGGTTTGGCACTTTTTTTGACTTGGAAGATTTTCCTGTGCCTCTGTCCATCACAGGCGAAACGCCCCTGAAAAACGAAGAAACGAACCGGTGACCTCAATCAAAGCAGGCTTCTCTCCTCTATAAAACACTGCTACGGGTGCCACGGGTAGGCCCGCCAGGGTTTACCCGTGCAGAAGCACTGTCTCGGAATCTGGATAGTTTCCCTCACTCGCAGGGACTACACGGGTAAGCCCTGAGAGGCCTATCCGTGGCACCCGACGTAGGCTCTTCACAAAAAAGTGCCAAACCCGATTCCACCGGGGCCGGTGTTTAGCATAGACCCAACGCGCAGTGCGTTGAATTACGCGGGCTTGGGCGAGGCAGTCCCCTCTGCGCACTAAAAGCGGTGCTTGAAGACCGCCGAAATGGAGGGGCTGTCAAACTCTCCGCCGTGCTTGTGGAAGAAACGGTAGCTTCCTGCAAGGGCAATCGAATCATCCCGATTGAGTGGAAACTCGATTCCAATACGGGGGCTGATTTCCAGCAGGTGATGGTCGAATTTTTCCTTGTTCTTGTAAAGCCGTTCCAGCAGGGGAAGCCCAAGTTTAACGCTGCCTTCGGCGCGTATGAAGGTATATCCGACCCCAATTTCTCCGTAGGGCCTGGCCCGCAGCACGGCCCGCTTCACCACATTCCATGTCCGCGACTGGCTGTCCAGGGTTGGCTTTCCCAGCGGGTAAAAGGTGAGTCCACCCAGGAGGGACAGTTTTGTACCCCGGAATCGGATGTCCGTCATCAGCGGTATGCCCAGCGGGAAATAGGTGCGCTTGTTGCGGATGGTCGCCGCCGTTCCGCCCGCTGAAATGAACCACGACGTTCTGGGGCTGAGATCCCTTCCCCCTTCCAGCCAGAGATCCCATATTTTGGAGTCGTCACTCCAGTCCTTGAAGGTTTCGAGACCTCGCCAGGCGGGGAGGATGGCCTTCAATGGCTCGTTGAGCTCGTCGTCAATACGCCGCTCGAATCCTTTCAATTCCGGGCGATAATTGGATGCCTTGATTCCCAGATACCACCGTTTCTCGGGGGGCGCTGCGTCCGTCGCCCACGCGAGGGGGCTGGCAGCGAGGATGAAAGCGAGCAAGACGGCAAACACTGCTATTGATGTCGTCTGTCTCATCGGTCTTCCGTGGCGGATCACGGAGCGCCGCGAGGGTGCCACCCTCACACGCAGTCGGTTCCCGGCTAAGTTTGCGGGTGCGAATTCGCGGAAACTCTCTGGCATCATCCCTTGGGGCGAGTACGCGTATCGGCTACCCCATGCAGCCTTCTTTCTTGCGCAAGGTTTGTCTGGGCGATCCACACCCGTAAGCTCCCCCGCTTCGCTCCTCCGCGTACGGGTGGCACCCTTGTAGCTCGCTTTATAGAATCGAGACGTCATCAGGAACCCGTATCGGTCTTCTTCATGAATGACAATCCTCCGCGTTGATGGACTGTGACCGCAAGCAGTATGGTGTAATCCCGGTGAGGGACACAACACGGGGTTCTTGGTCGTTGAAATACCCCATGTACTCCATATAGGCTTGCTTGTTGGCACCTATGAGGCCTTGGACGAACTCAAGCGGAAGGTAAAGATCATGTTGCAAATATTATTGTGTGGATTATTGAGCCTGGGTGTCATCGAAGATAAACCCGCCGCACCCGCGCCGGTAAAGCTTATCTACGATACGGACATGGGCAATGACGTGGACGACGCCCTGGCCCTGGCGGTAATTCATGCCCTCCAGAGCCGGGGTGAATGCGAACTGTTGGCCGTAACCATTACCAAGGATCATCCCCAGTCCGCGCCCTTTATTGATGCGGTCAACACCTTTTACGGCCGGGGCGATATCCCCATTGGCGTGGTAAAGGGCGGGGTGACGAAGCAGGACAGCAAGTTTACCCCCATCGCCGAGCACAAGAAGGGCGACACGCTGAAGTATCCCCACGATTTGATGAGTGGCGACGACGCGCCCGATGCTACGACGGTCCTGCGCAAGGTTTTGGCCGCCCAGCCCGATGGCTCCGTGGTGATCGCCCAGGTGGGATTCTCCACCAACCTGGCGCGCTTGCTCGATTCCCCCGCCGACAGCATATCGCCGCTGAACGGGCGCGATCTTGCCGCGAAGAAGGTCAAGTTCATCTCGATTATGGCGGGGGCCTTTAAGCCTTTTAACGGCAAGCCCCATCCCGAATACAACGTGGTAATGGACATCCCCGCTGGCCAGCACCTGTTGAACGACTGGCCCACCCCCATCATCTTCAGTGGCTTTGAGATTGGTATCGAAACAGCCCTGTATCAGGATTCGATGAAGTTTGACTATAACTACAGCAAAGACCACATCATCGAGGTGGCCTACCGGTATTACAACAGCGAATACCACGATCAGCCCTCGTGGGATTTGACGAGTGTGCTCTACGCCGTGCGGCCAGAGCGTGGCTACTTTGGCTTGTCGGTGAAGGGCTTCGCCCACTACGACGACCAGGGATTCACTTTTTTCCGGGAGCATCCCGAAGGGAAGCACCAGCACCTAATCGCCAGTCCCGGCCAGGCCGAGCGGGTGAAGGAGGCCCTGGCAAATCTGGCAAGTGAGCCACCGACGAAGTAAAACACAGCAAAGCTGGATGAAACGAGCACCCCGCGACGAATTTGCGGGGTGCTTTTTTTCAAGGACATAAGCGACAGAAGGGACCGCAGGGACAAGTTGACGGATCGAGAAGTTATTCGTGGTATCCTCCGTGAGACGGACGGTCTCTTACGTCTCTTTCGTCCCTTGGGTCCCTCAGCACCTGTTTCTCACCGCGCCAGATACGGTGGTGAGCACAGGATATGGCCGAACTGCCCGAAGGTACACCCATCAAGGCATCGCCCGCACGGTCGGGAAATCTGGTTGTGGTCTCCAATTTTGCAGGAAATATTTTCGACTTTCGGTGTGAGTAGGTGGCTAGGAGCGCTGGCGTCTCGTCGGCTATTTCCACTGGGAGCGCTGGCGTCTCGCCGGCTATTGTTAGAGGGACCTAAGGGACGAAAGGATCAAACTATGTAGGGCGGCCGTCTCGGCTGTCACGACAGACGGTACGTCTGTCAAAGCCCCAGATGCGCCCAGGCCGTCCGTATAGGCCGTGAACGGCCTGTGACAACCGGGACGGATGTCCTACATTCATACCCTAACGGAATAGGATCATAAATCCATGAAGTATCGAATTATTCTGGCGCTCCTAAGTCTATGCCTCAATGCCTCGGGCGCGCTCCAGGGCGTTGCCCAGCCCGATACCGCTGATTTGTTCAGGGCGCTCCTCGATGCGCCCAAGGCCTCCTCGCTGAACAAGGCCTTCGCGGGCATGGTGCTTAATCGCGATATCCCCGAAGCCAATGCCCGCTTGGAGGCGGCCTGGGAAGCGGCCATGGGCGATCATGAAACACTGACGCCGGAGGTCGCCGATGAGCAGTTCAAATGGCAGATGCGGACCTGGGTTCGGATCTACTACCTCTTTGGTCCTTGGGGAGATTTTGGTCCAGGGCGGCTTTCGAAGACGAATACGGCGCGGATCGAAGAACTCTTCTGGAACTATGCCTCGGCGAAGAGTACGGTGGAGCGGGCGGACGTGAAGTACGTCTGGTTCATTCAGGGCAGCGAAAACCACGACATGATGGATCTGGGTAACGCCTTTCTTTCCGTCAAGGCCCTGGCCGTGAATCCCGACTATCAAGAGCGGGCGCTGCCCGACGGTCACACGCCAGGTGAACACGCTGCCGCATGGTCCGCCTACTTCATCCGCTACTGCGCGGAGCGTTTCCGAAACGGCCTCTTTGTCGAATTCGCGTCGCCGATCTATGGCAAATATCTCATCCCCGAATTGGTGAATATCTTTGACTTTGCGACGGACCCGAAGCTGAAGACCAATATCGGCGCGCTGCTCGATCTGGTCTGGGCGGACTGGGCCGTGGAACAACTCAACGGGGTGCGCGGCGGGGCCAAGGCACGCTCCTACCAGGGAAAGTATTCCCGTAACGGCGCCATCGACTGTTGGTATGTCATGGGCAATCTGCTTCTCCGTCAGGGCGACTGGAAAAAACCCAACCGCTACACCCACCCCATCATGGGATACGGGCTGATACTGGGTACCACCGGCTACAGGCTGCCGCCCGTGATCGAGGCCCTCGCGACTTCGCCGGAAGAGCGCGGCGAGTACGCCTATATATCCCGCCGTCCTGGACGTATGACGAACGTCGAGCCGCTGCCGCCCGCCAACGTCCATGGCTGCTGGTATAACATGGCGGGGAGCGATTCCCAGTTCTTGCGCTATTCCTGGTGTACGCCCGACCACATCCTGGGCAGCTATTGGCTCGACCCGGTGCTTCGGGAAGATTTCCAGATTTACCCCGAAGAACCCGAGCGCGGCGATGCGCACTATGCCGCCATCACGACACAGAACCTCTGGCAGGGCGTGATATTCGGCACGGACCCCAACGCACGAATTTTCCCGCAATGCGAGGCCAAACCGGACAAAAACAAGCCCCAGTTCTCCATCACCTATGTGCAGCAGGTGGCGGTGCAGCATGAGAACGTAATACTGGTTCAGGCCAACCGCGCCCATCCCGATATCAAGGCCATGCGCGTTTATTTTGGACCGGGGATGAAGGAGCGCTTGGTGGAACGGGATGGCTGGCGAATTCTCGAAGAAGGCAACAGCTACGCGGCGGTCCGGGTCTTCGACCGGAGCAACGCCAACGCGATCGGCGCGGCTGCGTGGGACGACGAACATTTGCTGCGAAGCGAAGATCCCTTCGCGCCGATTGCTTTGGTAACCGGACGCAAGCAACATTTTGTTGCGCTGGATGACTTCGCCCGGTATCTCAGGGCCCATACTTGGGCTATCGACGCGGGCTTGCTCACCTACACCTTTGCGGACCGCAATGATTCGACCGTATCCATGGGACTCTACACCGAAATTGCGAGACTGCCCATGAAAAATGGCATGCCGTTGGATCTGGCCCCGTCCACGTACTACGACAATCCGTTCTTCAAAGAGCGCGCGGACAGGCGGGTGTTGGAAATCAGTCTTCGCGGGATGACGAGTATGATCGCTTTGGCGGAATGAGTGGAAATCGAAGGCAGTCCCTCAGGGACGGACTCGCGCCACCGACATCGGCTTGATGGCGGTGGCGCGTTGGCGAGCAGGATGCCGTGGGCAGGGCGCTGAGTCCTGATGCGCGTGCCCGTCCCCGTCCCGGAGGGCTTTGGGAAAAGGCCATCTTGTCAGACCGCCAGCCCACATGCTGACCCACCGGGACATGCCCCCGCATCGCAGTGGGCCGTGCGTCCCTGAGCAATCAGCAGGAGCCACGCGGCGCGTACCCCTACCGTGCCGCGCCTGCGCGGGGGTACGTCCCTGATAATGCGGTGGGGTCGGGGCTTGTGCAGCCACCCCCTCCGTCGCCCCTATTCCACGGACGTACACGACGTTGCTTCGCGAGGGGGATACCGTCCCCGACATTCCAGCGTTAGCCGATGGTAGCCTTTCCGTCAGTATCCCCGAATTTCTTCCAGGCGCTCTTGATAGGCCCAAGACTGAATGGATTCGGCGGTCACGACGCCATATTCGCGTTTGCCGTCCTTCCCTTCCTGCGTACTGGTCATGGGTTTGAACTTCCATCGCTTGAAATCGGGTATTTGATCGAGCGCGTCCAGGATGTGAAGAGATTCCATGGCCCAAAACGTGTCGTCTTCGGTGTCATGTATACGGATTCCGATATCTTCCGGGGAGGCCTGGAATCTACCTTTTCCCTGATGAAAACGCAGGATGCCCTCGACACACGCTTCTTTTCATGGCGTTTTCGGAAATCCCCAACACGGCCGCACTCTCTTGGATACTCTTCCCTTCCAGATAAAAAAGCACCAGGCATTCTCTTTGATTGTCCGGGAGGCCGCTCAGGGTTTTCCGAAGCGTCTCGTTGAGGGGTTCGTTTTCCTCGGCATCAACGTGCTCCAGCCCCGGTTGCTCCAGGCCCCAGCGCTTGTCGCGGTCCAATTCGCGTATCCGTCGGCGCAAGAGGGACGTGCTCACATTGCGTGCGATACGACCCAACCATGCCGGGAATTTTTCGGGATTCCGCAGGGCCACCAGATAGCGAAAAGCCTTGATGAAGGTCTCCTGGGCCGCGTCTTCGCAGAGATCGGCATCGCCCAGTCGGCTCCAGGCAATGCCATAGACCATTTTCTGGTGTCGTTCGACCAACTCTGCAAAACGTTCTTTGTCGCCGTTTTTGACGGCTTCTATGGCTTCTGTATCCGACATCATGGTGTATTTTCCCGACTGCGTTGGCATTCTACACCAGATGACGCCCTTGGTCGGAAAAGGTTACAAAGGTACTTTCTTTGCCTTGGAAGTTTTACCAGGCCAACCCGGCTGTCCGTCACCCGCTGCGCGGGCTAATTTTCGTTATTGCTATTCGCTTCCTGGGGCTCCGCTCGTACCTCGCTACACCCCAGGCTTTAGTCCGACATCCGCTTCGCGGACTATGATTCAGGCCCGACGCGACTTGTTCAGGACTCCGCTCGTGCCTCGCTACACCCCAAGCTTTAGTCCGACATCCGCTTCGCGGCCTATGATTCAGGCCCGGCGTGACTTGTTCAGGGCTCCGCTCGTGCCTCGCTACACCCCAAGCTTTAGTCCGACATCCGCATCGCGGCCTATGCCATAGCCGGTTGGATTTGTCCGGGAACGGACCGGGGAACCTGTTACTTATCTCCTTCGCGCCCCCTCCGTGTTCCTTGGCTACCAAGTGGTTCCCAATAGCCCGCGTAGCGGGTGACAGATTAAAGCCTGGGGTGAAGCGAGGTCGAAGACGCGCCGTAGGCGGGTACGAGCGTAGCCCCAGGACCAAATGTTGTACCTGACCCCAAGCCCGCGAAGCGGGTGACGGAAACCCATCAGTCCCACAGATACCGTTTATCATATTCAGCTTCATGCTTTTAGCTTGGATAGACAAACACCACAAAGGCTCAAGGCACCCGATGCGGAGCTACCGGATCGGGTGGCACGCATAGTGCGCCCTGATTAAGTTTCTACCGCGCCATTAATGCGCGCTGGCGGCGCATGAATTGCTCGACAAACTCCGTGGCGGGTTCTTCGAGGATCTCTTTTGGGGTGCCGACTTGGTGGCAGGTGCCGTCTTTTAATACCGCGATGCGGTCGGCCAGTTCCAGGGCCTCTTCCTGATCGTGGGTCACGTAGATGGCGGTGATGCCCAGTTTCTTTTGCAACGCGCCAAGCTGTTCGCGGGTGGCGTAGCGAAGTTCGGCGTCGAGGTTGCTCAGGGGTTCGTCGAGGAGGAGGATGTCGGGCTGGACGGCGAGGGCGCGGGCCAGGGCGACCCGTTGTTGTTGACCACCGCTGAGATCGGTGACGGGCCGTTTATCGAGGCCTTCCAGTTGGACGAGGGCGAGAGACTCTTCCACGCGGGGGGTGATAAGGGCCTTGTCCATCTTCTGGGCGCGAAGGCCGAAGGCCACATTCTCGAAGACATTCATATGGGGAAAGAGGGCGTAGCTTTGGAAGACCATGGCGGCCTTCCGCTGTTCGGGGGGCATGTGGGTGACATCGTGGTCGCCAAAATAAATAGCGCCGCCATCCAGCACTTCGAGACCGGCAATGCTCCTGAGCGTCGTGGTCTTGCCACAGCCCGACGGCCCGAGAAGGGCGAAAAACTCGCCCTGGGCAATGTCGCAGGAGAAGTTGCGGATGCCGCCGCCTTCGGGGTAGACCCGGGTGATATCGTCGAGACGCACGCTGCTCATGGGGCCTCGTAGACTTCCGTCTTCCACCGGTTGCACCAGTCCTTTTCCTTGGCGGCGAAGGCGGGCCAGTCAATGTTGGCGGGTTCAATTTTCTGGGCAACCAGTTTGGGCGGAAGTTTGGCGGGGTCGATATCGGTGCGCGCCGGAAGCTTGGCATAGGCCGACGCCTGGTGGACAAGGGCTTCTTCGGTGGTCACGAAGTCATAGAACTTTTCGGCCCATTCACGGTGGGGCGCGCCCGCCACGATGGCAATGCCGTCGGTGAGGACGGGGGTGCCTTTGGGAATATGGTAGCCAAAGGGAAAGCCGTTGCGCACGGCCTGCATCACGATATCGGGCATGAGCCACACACTGATGTTTTCGGGATTCTTCTTGATGTGGTCGAAGAGGAGGGCGGGGTTGCCCAGGTAGTTTCCTGTGGACTGGTGAAAGCGATTGAGCCAGGCGATGCCTGCGTCATCCGATTCGGCGCGGTCGATCATGGCACCGATGAAGGTCCGCATGGTGCCCGATTCCAAGGGTTTTCGGAGGCTTATTTTTCCTTTCCAGGCATCGTCCAGAAGGGCATCCCAGGTCTGGGGCATGTCTTCCGCCTGGTATTGGCGGTCGTTGTACAAGATGGCCAGGGGCGAGCGAAAGGTCGCGTGCCAGCGGAATTCGGGGTCGCGGAACTGGGGATTGACAGCGGTACACCATGCTGGTTCGTAGGGGGCGAGGAGGCCTTCGTCGGCGGCCTGCATAAACATGGTCGAAGGCGCGCCCCACCACACGTCGCACTGGGGGCGATTCTTTTCCGCCCGAACGCGGCTGTAAACATCCTTGGAACCCATGTCCAAGACTTGGACATCCACGTCGGGATGGGCTGCTTCAAAGAGGGTCTCGTAGTCGCCGAGCATTTCCGCCCCATGGGGGCTGTAGACAACGACCACGTCGGAGGAGGAACAGCCTGCCAGGAAGAGGCCAACGCTCAGGATCCATAATAGATGTTTCATAGGATGACCTCTCAGGGACTGACGCGCCTTCGGGACCAGACCCATGCAATACTCACTCGGATTTCAACCACAGCGTCGAAATCGCGCAGAGACTTTCAACAGGCGTGGCTGTCCCGTCGTTAACCGTCGTTAACCCTGTTGGCCCGACGCGAAACCCGCCAACAACGGGACAGCCACGGACATTGAGGGTATGTACTTCGGCGCGTCGTGCCAGTAGTATTTCCGGACGGCCTCCCTTTATTGAGGTGCCGTGTCCGTGTCAGTCCCTGCGTTGTCCAGCAGCGAATTCAACGCATCAAAATCCGCAGGTATCTGGGGCACGGGTATTGCCGATTCGGCCAGACGGCCCAAGTCCTTCAAGCCGCTTCCCGACACTATACAACAAACCCGCGTGTTCTTGTCTACCACAGGAAGCTTGGCAGTCGCAGCGACAGCCGCCGCCGTGGCGATTTCGCAGAGGAGACCCGTTGTCCGGGCCAGGCGTGTCTGCGCGGCAATCATTTCGTCGTCGGTTACGTTGATGGCCGCACCCCAGGTCTGGCGGATGGCCGGGAGGACCGTGTGTCCGTCGAAGAGGATATCGTCGGCGATGGCACCCGCAATCGTGTCGGGATTTTCCCAGGGGTGCTCCAGGTGTTCTTCCAGCGACCAGTCGTTGTCGATAGCTTGTTTCAGCGGCGCGCATCCGGCGGCCTGGGCACCAGCGAGGCGGGGGAGATCGCTGAGCAGCCCCATGGCTTTCAAATCGAGGAGGCCGCGCCACAGTCCGCCCAGGAGTCCGCCGCCCCCGACGGGCGCCACGATCCAGTGGGGAAGGTTGCCGTCGTACTGCTGGTAGAGTTCGTAGGCGATGGTCTTCGCCCCTTCGACGTTCCAAGGCTCATAGATGCCCGCCGTGGAAAGGTGGTACCAGCCATGCTCCTTGCAGGCGGCGATGCACAATTCAAACACCGCCTGGGGCGAGGGGTTATCCACCGAGATGACGGTGGCACCATAAGCCTGTGCCTGGGCAATTTTGGCGGGTGAAGCCTGGCCGTGCATGAAGAGCACGGCCCGCATGCCAGCCCGCGCTGCGTAGGCTGCCGCTGCGGAGGCCACGTTGCCCGATGACACGACGGCCACGGTATCGTGGCCCTGGCTGCGCGCCCAGTTGAGTCCCACGACCACCTGTCGGTCCTTGAAGGAGCCGGTCGGATTTGCCATTTCGTTCTTGAGATCGAGGGAGCCAAGGTGGTTTTCTGCGGCGAGGGCGGGTGCCGACACCAAGGGCGTGGCGCCTTCTCCCAAGCTCACGATATCGGTTGTGGGAGGAATTGGGAGGAGGGGTTGGTAGTCCCACAGGGAATTTGGTCTGCCTTTCAGCAGATCGGCATCCGGGAAGGCGGTTGCCTGCAAACTTTGCGGAGACCCGCATTCGGGACAGGTGAAGGCGTCGCTGACGGCGCTGTCGGCACCACATTGGAAACAATGAAACTGAAACCTGGATAAACCCTGTAACATATTGCGGCACATGCTCCACATAATAGAACAGACGCCCCGGCTTGAGACCAAGGCGCCTGTCGGCAAAAATAATTTGCGTCTTTTCTGACTAGAAAATCCAGCCGAAGAGGAAGTTGAAGACTCCTTCTACGAAATCAAAAACCCAGCCGAAGACATCGCCAACAAAATCGAAGATGAACATGATATTCTCCTTACTCGTTTCCATTTTTCCCTGAGATACACGGCGATACAGGGCCGCGTACACAATACACTACAGAATCGTTGGCGGTATGTTACAACTTTTGTGTCCCGTGCGCAACCTTTTTTATGCCTTCTGCGGGGCTTGGGTGGTGCTTACTCGCCGCCGCTGAAACCCAGTACGTCGCCAGAAACCACACCACCGCCACTTCCCGCGCCACCGGCTGGGGTCATGGTTGGCAAATTGAACGTGACACCCAGGGTGTGACTCTCGCCCAGTCGGTCAATGGTGAAATACAGATTTCCATGATCCTGGGCCTCCAGCATGGCCAGCTCATAATCGAGATTGTTGGCAATCGCACGGCGGTTAATCCTGACGATAACATCGCCCTGCCGGATGCCCGCCGAATGGGCCGCCCCGGTTTCGGTCAGCGCGTTGACGTAAAGTCCCTTCTGGACCGCCAGCCCGAAATTCTTCGCCGTGGCCGGCGTGAGGGGACTGGCCTGCGTGCCCGCCGTCATAAGGTCAAAACCGTGAACCACCTCTTCGATGTTGGTTCCCAGGGTTTC
Organism: Candidatus Hydrogenedentota bacterium; assembly: GCA_024280935.1. Classification (GTDB taxonomy): domain Bacteria; phylum Hydrogenedentota; class Hydrogenedentia; order Hydrogenedentales; family JAEUWI01; genus JAEUWI01. The sequence continues at coordinate 4,721 of JAJRPE010000443.1, read as the reverse complement.
GTTGATGGCATTCAGGATAACCTGTCCGTCCACATAGTACTGTTGCTCCAGGGCATCCATGACCTTGCGCACGGCGTCGTCGCCGAAGCGGTGCTCCAGCAGGATAAAGAGACCCATGGCCGCGTTGTAGTAATCTCGATCATGGGCGCTGTCGTCAAATTGGTCCCAGTTGAACAGGGCCGGACCCACCTTTGCCAGGGCGCTGAGCGGCTGCTGGTAGACATGGCCGCTCTCGAAAGAGGAGAGGGGCTGGTAGTTCCCGCCCTCCACCACGCGCTCCCGCATTTTTTCGTAGACGAGAAACTCCGCATAGTTAGCCAGCCCTTCGCGGAACCACCGGGTCAGGTAACTGGTCTTCATCATGGGACCTGTCTTCTGATCGGCTAGAATCAGCGGGGGGCGGGCCGGATCAACCAGGCTCAGCTTGGTCAATTCGTGAATAAACATATAGGGGTAAAAAGGGTTGCTGGAGCGAATGGTCTCGAAATCCTCTTCCCCTTCGGCGGCAAACAGGGGAAACTGGAAGGCTTCATTGGTCGGTGCGAAGCCCCCGGTAACGCTGCCAGGCATGTGGTCGCGGCGAAGGAGATACGCCCGCACCGGTGTTTCGAGGGCACGGCCAAAATTCTCTTCCACTTCGGCAATATACTCTTCCATCTCCATGGCCAGCTCGCCCGCTTGCTCCTTCATTCCCGCCTGAAAGGTTACCTCAACCCGGCCCACCTTGGCGGTGCCCTCGTAGTATTGGGTGGCCACGTAGCTGTCGTCCACGACGACGGCATCATCATAATTGAAGATCACGTTAAATGTGGCCTTCTCGGTTTGGTTTCGGTAGTCTTCATAGTTTGCCGTGGCTGATTGCTGCACCAGCGTTTCGCAGCCGCTCAATACGCCCAGCGAAATCACCAGAAGGGCGAGTGCCGGACCTGCACCACGTGACAGGTAGGTTTTCATTGTATTCATTCCTCAGAACCGTGGGCTGAAAAGCGCCACACGGATGGGTTAGCGAGAAATCCCAGTGTACTGACTCACCCGTAGCGATGCAACAGAGTGAAGTTTGAAGGGTGAAGGAGGACGTTTGAAGGCACCGGCAATAAATGGAAACTCGTTGCTGCTATGGGCTATCGTGAATGTTCCTTGGCACGCACCAAAAAAGGAGAGCATCCATGCGGGTACCTATCGCGATCACTGTTCTTTCATTCGCCCTCATCGGCTTGGCTTCCAATGGGTTGGCTGCGGAAAAGCAACTAACCTTTACGCCAAAGAATCACGACCTGGACAACAACGACAATTTTTCGCCCGATGGCCGCTTTCTGTGTTACGACACACGCCAGATGGTGGGTCCGGGCATCGACAACGGCCAATCTATCGAAATGGTGGAGATTGCCACCGGCAAAGAGACCTTGCTGTACACCCCTGCCGTAAGTGTTACAGGTGAACGCCCGGCACCGGGTGTGGGCGCGGTCTCTTTTTCAGGCGCGGAAAACCGGGTGGCCTTTATTCATGGTCCGCCGGTGGCGCAATTGGCCGAGCGCGGTCCCTACGGCAAGCCGAACCGGCAGGGTGCGACGGTGCCGACCGATGCTTCAGGAAAGCCTGCGCCCCAGGGCGGGGTTGAGATGAGCTGGCTGGACTATCGCGACATTGCCACCGACCGTGACACCATTCCCGGTGCCCAACGTGGCGGCACGCACCGCCATGAATACACGCTGGACGGCAAGCGCATCGGCTTCACCTACAACGATTTTCTCATGCCCGAGTATGATCGCACCGTGGGTTATATGGCCCCCCACCCCAAGGCCCCGAAGGGCGCAAGCCATTATTTCGCGAATTTGGTGCCTATCGTCCCCAAGGGCACCGCGAAACCGGGCGAAATTGAACATGCCGCCAAGGATTCCTGGATAGGCCGCCATGGCCTGATGCGGGCCTTTATCGGCAAAGTGCGCAACGCCGACGGCGAGACCTACGAAGATTCCCTGTATATGATCGAGATTCCCGCCGATGTGGACATTAGCACGGCGGATTCCGGCAGCGCGACCCGCTATCCCAGCCCACCGAAAGGCACCTCGATTCGTCGCATGACCCATAGCTGGGTCGGCGGTACGGTGCGGGGTAGTTTTGATGGCCGCCAAGTAGCCTATTTCGCCAAAGCCCCCGATGGCACCACCCAGATTTTCCTTATTGCCTCCGATGGCTCGGACAAGTCCAGCGATATCGCGAAACAGCCCAAACAGGCTACCTTTCTGCCCAAAGGATCCCAGGAAGGTTTGCGCTGGCACCCTTCCGGCAACACAGTCTTTAGCATCAGCAACGGCGGCATCGTGGCGACCTGCGTGAAGCCCGGTCCAATGTTCGGGCGTTCGGTCTTTCTCACGGGGCAGGATGACGGTCCCCCGCGCATTAAGCTCACCTCGTCGCAGGATGGGACGCTGTTGGCCTTCAACAAGACCGTGCCTACCAAGGACAAGAACGGCAAAATCGTGAAAGCCTGGGAGAATGAGGATATCCTGCAAATATTTACCGTAGTCTTTCCTGATGCCAATGGGGATGGCGTTATCGACGGACTGGATCCCCGGTAGAACGCACGTATTGACCGCCCATGCGAAATAACCCACGCTTTGTCCTTGTCCTGTGTAATGCAGGCATGGCCTGTGTCGCCTTGGGGGCCAGCCTGATTCCGATTTATCTGACCACCTTTGCCGAGGTCTTCGGCGGGCTGGGCGCGGGTGAGCTGGGCCGTATCGCGGGGCTTCTTTTCGCGGGATTCATATTTGGTATCGCCACGACAGGTCCCCTGGCGGATCGCTTTGGGGCCAAGCCCTTTGTGCTGCTGGGTACGGTCGCCAGCGTGGCCGGCCTGCTGCTCCTGGCGACCACGTGGAACTACACCTCTCTGCTGGTGGCGGCTTTTGTAATCGGTTTGGGCGCGGGCGTGATAGACATGGTTATGAGTCCCATCGTATCCGCGCTGGCTATCGACAACCGCACGGCAGCGTTGAATCGACTACATGCCTTTTATTGTCTTGGGGCCATCAGCACACTGGCCATCGCATCGATCATGCTCCGCGTCGGTGCGCCCTGGCGCTGGGTTGTCGCCGCCTTTGCGGTGGTGCCCGCCGTGGTTTTCCTTGGCTTCCTGATCGCGGTCGTGCCTCCCCTGGTTCACCCGGAAGAAAAGCGAACCGGCCTTCGACAGCTTGTTTTTCAGCCCCAGTTCCACCTTGCCATGGTGTTTATCGCCCTTGTTGGCGCTACGGAAGAAGGCATGGCCCAGTGGCTGCCAGCCTATGCCGAGCAGACGCTGGGCTTCAGCAAGACCACCGCTGCCCTGGCGCTGACGGGTTTCGCCCTCGCCATGGGAACGGGGCGGTGGCTTGCCGCACACCTTGGCACGTGGTCACCGCAGAACCTGATTGTTGCGGGTGCGCTTTGGTCTGGCACGGGCTTTCTGGTGGGCACGCTCGCACCCGTCCCCACGGTCGCTCTCGCGGGGTGTGTGCTCGTCGGTTTCGGATGCAGCGTGCTCTGGCCCACGAGCCTGGCTATGGCTGCCGACCGATTTCCGCAGGGGGGGGCTACGCTTTTCGCCGCCCTGGCGGCAGCCGGTAACGCGGGCTGCCTCGCCGCCCCGTTGCTCTGTGGTTATGTGGCGGAATACGGGGGTCTCCGTGTCGCGCTCGGCTTGGGCGCAACGTACCCCCTGCTGCTCGCCGCCGGGGTGTTTTGGCAACGGAAGGCCGTCGGCTGAGGAATCATGCCGCACGGAATTTCTTTCGATTCCCTGACTCCGGTGGAATCGGGTTTGGCACGTTCTTGCTTTTTTTGGTTTATCCGGTTTGAGGGTACATTTGGATAAGTCTGTCTTGGCGTGTCTGCCTTTCGTGCCGAAAATGCGGGTCTCCCCCTGCCAGCCCTTGTTGTTTTCGCAGTGCTTTGGTGGATTGTAGCCCCAGGCAGATTTCGTAAACCCGCACCCGCAAACTTAGCCGGAAACCGGCTGCGTGTGAGGGTGGCACCCTTGTGATGATCTTCACGGTGTGCAGTAAGCTCATTGGCTGCCACACACCCAGGCTATTTGTAAAGGCGGGACACCGGTCCCCATAATAACGTCCATGTCCCCGATCCCCCGTCGTGAATGGTATTTTCCCGCCCTGCTCGCCCTGTTTTTTATCGTGGCAGGCTCCCTTCCTTATATCTATGGCTATGCCACCGCACCCGACGACGCGGATTTCATGGGCTTCATTGGGCGCGGTACGCCGGGGGCAAACAGTTATCTGGCTTTCGCACGACAGGCGGCGGAGGGGCAAAACGCCTTCACCAACCTCTACACCCCGGAGTCGCCCATTGAGGCATACGTCAATGTCGAATGGTGGCTCATGGGGAATGCCGCCCGCTTGACGGGCCTGTCTCTCATCGTGGTCTTTCATTTCGGACGTATCCTGTCCGTATTCGCCTTCGTGCTTGCGGTGTACTACTTGTGCGCGGTGTCGCTTCGCACATGCAGAAGCCGTCGTGCGGCCCTGCTCCTCATTTGTTGTGGCACGGGTTTGGGCTGGGTGCTCTATGGCATCAATGGCCTCTTCGGCACGGACCTGGTCCTTTCCCTCGATACCCGGGGTGTGAGTATTTTCGGCTATCTCATGAACAAGCCCCACTTCATCCGTGCGGGGGCGTTCGCCGCGCTCCAATATGCCTGGTTCATTCGGGCCGATCAGACGGGG
>JAJRPE010000018.1 GCA_024280935.1 Candidatus Hydrogenedentota bacterium | reverse complement strand
GCAGCTATTTCCCGACCAGTGGATTAATAGCACGGATTGACCATCCGAAGGAAGATGTACTTCACCGGACGCTTACGGTTTTCTTACCCGCCGCAGGGCACACGTTACGCCAGCCGATGCATGTGGGTCATGAAAAAACACGAGCGGCCTTTGTTGATATAACGCCGCCCTTGTTGCGGACTGGAAAGTCCGCACTCCTGCCCGCCGTGAACACTTACCTATAATCGACAGTAAAGACCGTCGGGTGTGCCACGGGTAGGCCCGGTAGGGTTTACCCGTGAGAAACGCTGTCTCTGAATTTGAACCGTTTCCGTTGTCGGCAGGAACTACACGGGTAAGCCCTGAAAGGCCTACCCGTGGCACCCACAGGTTTTTTTTGAGGGCCAAGATAACACGGGTCGTGAACGCTTACCAGAAGGATTCGTTGCGTAACATGGCGGGTAACGCTATTGGTGCTGGAATGCTTTTCGAGAAGCACGATATTTCTGTTATCATCACAACAAGAGGGTAGGCGACCGTTGGAGTGAGAACATGATCCCTTGGGTAATCAGCGCGTCCTATATCGAGGACTATCGTATTCACATGACTTTCAACGATGGAGCCACGGGAGAAATCGATTTCGCCAATGAGTTTGACGGCGAATTTTTTGAAGCTCTGAAGGACAATGCTTATTTTCAGAAGTTCAGGATCGAAGGACACACGCTTTGCTTGGGAGAATGGTGCCGATTTCGCCCCAGAGTATTTGAGGCGGATGTTGTCCCAGGAAGTTGCCCCCCTTTAATTCATTTGGGCACGAGTCAGAAACCACCTGCAGAACAGGTGGCTTGAGGATGTTCCCTGAAAGGTGTCGATTCGTCAAACTCAGGCACGAAGCCAAAACAGTTAGTCCCGTAGGGACGACATATCGTAGCCCAGCGGTGAAGCGAGGTACGAGCGGAACCCTGGGTAGACCGGCCCACAAAGGGCTGAACCCCGAAGGGGTGGCACAGAAAAATCCGGATACATTCCCAACGCATCTATGTCACCCCTTCGGGGTTAGACATCTTTTTCATTCGAGCTATCCCAGGGTTCGCTTCGCTCACGCCTGGGCTACGATATGTCGTCCCTACGGGACTAAAACAACATGGCGCACACCGCGCAGTCTATGAATGCCAAACCCGATTTCAACAGGATCAGGAAATCTAAATTCATGCGTGTATTAGGATTTGACCCCGGCACGGCCACCACGGGCTATGGCGTGGTCGATGGCAAGGGCAGCCGCCTCCACTACATCGCCCACGGCACCATCACCACCCCGGCGAAGCAGCACTACGCCCTCCGCCTCAAGACCATCTACGAGGAAGCCGTCGCCCTTATCGAGAAACACCAGCCCGACGCGGTATCCATCGAAAAGCTCTACTTCAAGCAAAACGTCACCACCGGTATCGCCGTGGCCCAGGCGCGGGGCGTGTTGTCGTTGGCTGCCGTGCAGGCCGGACTGCCCATCGGCGAATTCAGTCCCACCGAGGCGAAGTTGGCCATCACGGGCTATGGCAAGGCCGATAAGAAACAAGTCCAGGAGATGATCAAGATGCTCCTTAACCTCGACAAGCTCCCCCGCCCCGACGACGCGGCGGATGCATTGGGATTGGCCATATGCCAGATACACGCGGGGCCGACACTGGGGATGGCGTAGGGCCTTACGGAACCGAAAACGTCCACAATTAACTCCGGGTGCCACGGACAAGGAGCGACAGCGCCTTGCCCGTGAGAGGGCTACGCTACGCGGCGCAAACAGCATGTTTCACTTGCCTCCATGTTCTGCACGGGCAAGCCCTGCGGGGCTTGACCGTGGCACCCGGAGTCATTTTTTCGACTATAGTTTCCCGCGCTGTGGCGAGTTCGTGCGCAGGAGGTGGCCCTTGTGCCACGCGCACGAAGCCTCGTACCTCGGCATCGTGCGGCACGTCTGTTTACGGTGGCATCCCGGATGGTGGCAGATGTATTCACCTTTCCCCAAGCTTGCCATCTGCTTTTATTTTCAGTATAGTGGGGTTCAGTAACCAAAACGCCATTGGCCGAGGTCTATACTACCCATGTTCGCTTTCCTGCGCGGCACCGTCGCTATTAAAGCTCTCGACCACATTGCCCTCGACGTGGGCGGTGTGGGCTATCAAATCGCCGTGCCCGAGAGTGTCTATCGCAAGCTCGTCATCCACCAGGAAGTCACCCTGCTGACCTACTGCCACATCCGCGAGGATACCTTCCAGATTTTTGGCTTCCTCAAGGAAGAAGAGAAAACCCTCTATACGACGCTACTCTCCATCAACAAAGTGGGACCCAAGGTGGCCCTCGCGGTGCTCTCCGGCATGTCGGTGCAGGCCTTTGGCCAGGCCGTGCTGGAGAACGATGTCAAGGCCTTCACGAAAATATCCGGCATTGGCAAAGCCATGGGCCAGCGCATCGTCCTGGAAATGAAGAACAAGCTCAAGCAGAAACCTGACCTCAACGCCATCATCGGGGAACCGGAAGGCCTCGACACCGTGCCCGAAGGCGACGATGCCTACGAGGCCCTATTGTCCCTCGGTTGCACGCCCCAAGAGGCTAAGAAGGCGGTGCTGAACGCCCGCAAGAAACTCGCTGACGATGCCACCGATGAAGCGGTGGTCCGTGCTGCGTTACAATCCATGGCAAAGGTATAGCGAAGACCCAATAAGGGTGCCACCCACCACGGCGCGTCTTCGACCCTCACGCGGAGGCGGAACGTGCGCCGTGGCGGAAGCGAAGCGGGGGAGTTTGCGGGCGTGAGCCTCCAGGATAGGTTCTGTGCATACAAGGAAACCGCAAGCATGTCGCGGACATGCACGACGGAACAAGCAATGACGTGAAACAACTTTCTGGAGCCCGCACCCGCAAACTTAGCCGGGAACCGGCTTCGTGTGAGGGTGACACCCCTGAGGCTTCCTTTGCAAACACTGAGTAAGGCACTAAGGCATTAACCATGGCCGACGAAGAAATCATCAATCCCGGAGAACAGGGCGACGACGCGGTCGCGGAGGAACAGATCCGTCCCCAGCGGCTGGGCGAGTTTCCCGGTCAGGAAGCGATTAAGGACAAGCTCCTCATCGCCATCGAAGCGGCCCGGGGGCGGCAGGAACCGCTGGACCACATGCTGCTCAGCGGCCCGCCGGGATTGGGAAAAACCACGCTGGCCCGTATTCTCGCCAACGAAATGGGCGTGGACATCAAGCAAAGTTCGGGGCCGGTCATTGAACGGCAAGCCGATCTTTCCGCCATCCTTACGAGCCTCGAAGAGTTCGACGTGCTCTTTATCGACGAGATCCACCGCCTCAACCATGCGGTCGAAGAGACCCTCTACTCCGCCATGGAAGATTTTGAGGTGGACATCATGCTGGGCAAAGGGCCTACCGCCCGTTCCATGAAAATCGGACTCAAGCCCTTTACGCTCATTGGCGCGACCACCCGGTCCGGTCTGCTCACGCCGCCGCTCCGCGCCCGTTTTGGCGATACGTGCCGTTTCGAGTTTTATAGCCCTGCTGAATTGAAACACATCGTCCTGCGGGCCGCCCGTATTCTGGACGTGCCGATTGAAGAAGACGGTGCCCTGGAGATCGCGGCGCGCTCCCGAGGGACCGCCCGTGTCGCCAACCGGCTGCTCCGCCGCGTGCGCGATTATGCCCAGGTAAAGGGCGTGGGGGTGATTACCGGTGAAATGGCCGAGGCGGCGTTGGAGCTTCTGCGCATCGATCAGCTCGGCCTCGATGATATGGACCGGCTCATCCTCACCACAACCATCGAGAAGTTCAGCGGGGGACCGGTGGGCCTTTCCTCCTTGGCGGTGGCGGTGGGTGAAGAACGGCAGACCCTGGAAGAGGTTCACGAGCCTTACCTTATTCAGCTCGGTTTCATGAAGCGGACCCAACAGGGTCGGGTCGCCACGCCCCGCGCCTACAAGCATTTTGGCCTCAACGCCCCGCAAACAGACACCTCGGAACTGTTTTAGTGCCTTACATGTTAAGTGCCAGGACATCGTGGACTGAATTTGGTGCCACGACATCGTGGACTGGGGGATTCTTTGGGGTAGATGCATTTCCAATCCCCTCCCCCCGGGGGGAGGG
>JAJRPE010000442.1 GCA_024280935.1 Candidatus Hydrogenedentota bacterium | reverse complement strand
TGGCCCGCAGGTCGAAATCGAAGCAAGCGGGGCCGATGGCACCCAATCCGGCCTTATCTACGGCGAAGCCTGCGGCGGTTGGATGTCGAAGGACGCGGAAACGCGGCACTACAAGGCCTTCAAGGACGGCGAGTGGAACAAATACCGCATCGTGGCCAATGGCGCCCGCATCCAGACTTGGATAAATGGCGAGGCCATCGAAGACCTGACCGACGAAGAAAAGTTCAAGAGCCACCCCAAGGGATTCATCGGCTTGCAGGTTCATGGTGTTGGAGAGCGGGGACCCTTTTCCGTCATGTGGAAGAACATCACGATTAAAGAACTGGACTGACGCACGATTCTAAAAAACGAAATGCTACGGGAGCAGGCTTGGTCTGCTCCCGTTTTTTATGGGGCCTATGGGACGGGGACGTATGGGCCGTATGAGATTTATAGGGTGCCACTCTCCTTTTACCGCTCTAGCATCATTGATTTGGTGCGTCATAATTTCAGGTATGCCGCAAAAAGATAGCTCGGGCTTTCAGCCCTTAATTGTTGGAGCTGTCTCCTACATGGGGCGTTGCCCCATGCTGATATGGAGTCGGGCCGTTGGCCCTGTATTCAACCCTTATGAAATTCGGGAGAACCTGACAGCGCCAACGGCGCGACCTATATCAGCCTGGGGCGAAGCCCCAGGAAAAAGGGCACAAAACAGGGCAGGGCTGTAAGCCCGAGATATCCTTCTGGTGGCTACGTCACATCAAACGCGCTATTTCGCAGCCAGGACCAGTGAATCTCCCACGCGGGCCTGTTCAACCTTTAAGGTTTTCCATAGCGCTTTTAATTGCTCGGCATAGGCCGGGTCGTCTGCCAGGTTGACCTCTTCTCCGGGATCCTTCTTCAGGTCAAATAGCAAGGTCTTGTCTATCTTCGGATAGTAAATCAGCTTGAAATCATCATCGGTCACCATGCGCTGTTTATTCATATAGGCCCCGTAAATCGCGTCGTAGTGCGTAGCACCCTCGCCTTTCAACAGGGGCGACAAGCTCTTGAATTCCACGTGCTCCGGTGTGTCAATCCCCGCCCAATCGAGGGTGGTGGTCATAATGTCCTGAAGATAAACCGGCGTGCTGATTCGCTTGTCCTTGGCGATACCCGGACCACTGATAGTAAGGGGCACGCGCACGCTGTGGTCATACATGTTCTGCTTGCCCAAGAGTCCGTGCTGGCCCACGGCAAGGCCATGATCGGCGGTGAAAACGATATAGGTGTTGTCCGCCTGCCCTGTTTTCTCCAGCGTATCCAGGATGCGTCCGATTTGCTCGTCCATATGGGTGATGATGGCGTAGTATTCCTGGCGATGGACCTTGACCGCGTGTTTTGTTCGGGGATAGGGTGCCAGGTCTTCATCACGGAGGCCCGGACCGCAGCCCATGGCGACATCGTAGGGATTCCGGGGCAGAAAGTTGTGGGGCACCGCGATGTTGTCCAGGGGATAGCGATCCACGAATTCCTTTGGCGATTGGCGGGGGTCGTGGGGGGCGTTGAAGGCGAGGTACATGAAGAAGGGATTGTCCTGCTTTGTGGCCTGGGTGAGGAAATCCACGCCATTGTCGCCCAGCACTTCGCTCCAGTGTTTGCCGCCCTCCCAATAGCCGCCCTGGGTGGTGTCCCAAGGCTTCCAGTTATCCGGCTGGCCTTCCAGCGGACGATTATAGCCCAGTTTTGTTGTGTGATAGTTGTCTTTTGGCATACCGGGACGTACATGGCGCACTTGGTCGAAAATGCGTTTGGGATCGATCTGCACGTGCCACTTCCCCGACATATAGGTGTCGTAGCCCTGGTCCTTCAGCAGTTGGGGCCAGAGGTGGCGCTGGGCCGCTTCCTCGACCAGATGTTTTTCCCGCTCGTGAGCATGCCAGAGGAAGCGCCCGGTACAGAGCATGGTTCGGCTTGCAACACAGACGGCTCCATGCCAGCCGCCTTGGTTGTAGGCGTGGGTGAAGGTGGTGCCGCGTTGCACGAGGCGATCCAGATTGGGGGTTTCGATTTCGTCATTGCCCATTGCGTGAAGGGACGCATAGGTCTGGTCATCGGCGAAGAGGAAGAGAATGTTGGGCTTGGAGGCCCCGTGTGCTTTGGGAGCAAGAAGTCCTGACAGGGCCAGGGAAGTGGCCGTGGCTCCTGTGTACTGAAGGAAATGGCGTCGGTTCATGGGATACCTCGTTGCGGTTTCATGACGGTGGAGTCCTGAGTATCGCCGAGAGGGTCGATGTACTGCAAGGTGATACTGACAGGGCAAGGCGGCCTTAACGAGCAATGGTTTTTCGGTCGTGCCGCACGATCCTCAAAAGGCGACTATCAACGAGTCCTGACGGGTTCGTGCGTCGGTATGGCACAAGAGTTACCCGAGGCTGGGAAAAGGGGTTTGTCCCGCTCGCGCACGGTGTTTCGGGAGTGTCAGGGTACCCATGGCCAAGCGCACGAACCCTCGTGCCTCGGGATCGCGCGGCACATCCGGCAGGGTTGACGCGTGAACAACGCCGCCAGGGCCGCGCTGCGGCGAGGCCGTTACGTTGAGAACACATCTCTTCCCAGCTATAGTAAAGCGTTTGATGCGCGGATGGCCGTAGCTACGCGTTCACAGATTACTTGTGGAGAATCCGTCGTGAAATTAAGAACACTTTTGACCGTTTGCCTTGTGGCACTAACGATAGTAGCCCCAGCGGCCGCTACCGACACTGCCAAGCCGCCCAATATTCTCCTTATCCTCACCGATGACCAGGGTTGGGGCGACTACCTTGTCACGCTCAATTACGTTTGTCCCGCGAGTGATGTGGGTGCGGAAATCGAAGTGGAGGTCGCTGGCGTGCGCATCCAGGGGAAGATTACGGAGGCCCACGATCCCGCAATCATTCCCAGCCCGGATCGTGTCCCGCGCAAGCCGGTCTATGAGAAGGTCTGGAAGCCCTTGGCTATGGGGATGGTCAGCATACCAAAGGGGGAAACGCGCCTCACGGTTCGGGCGTTGAGCAAGCCGGGCCAGATGGTGATGGATCTTAAATCGGTGGTTTTGGAGCGGAAGGAGTAGGGAATGGGTAAGCGTTCGCGGAGCCGACAAGGCTCCCCTCCTCGGAGGGGCTGGGGGTGGGTTAATTCTCACCCACGGATGACGTAGCGCAGCCGCTGGCCGCAATCAGATTTTTGACCACGGATGACACTGATAACACGGATAAACAAGAACGCATTTTCAGCGTTGCATGGAAAATATCGGCCTCATTGGCTATCTGAATCTTGCCTTGATGAATATACGTTTTTTTGTTCATCCGTGTTATCCGTACTACTATCCGGCGTTTTTTTGTTTTTTTGAACAAGTAAATACGTCGCAAGAACCCGTGTCCCATTGCCAATCAGTAGGTGTCAATCAGTAGGTTGCAAATATGCTTCGAGGGCTGGAGTTTCTTTCACTTTTGACCACGGATGATACTGAAACATCCGTGTTATCAGTGTCATCCGTGGTCAAGAAAAAAATGAATTACTGGTGTGGCGCGGTGGCGACACAAAAAATCGGTTGATACATTTCCCGGTACCGGTGTCCTGTTTGCGGACGGCTACGTGGAGCGTATCCCGCTGGGGACCTTTCCCGTGGTGCCGGAGGTTATGGACGTGCTGAGCGGGTTGGTGCCGTAGATGTCTCTTTGGGTACAGGCCCCTGCGGACCCCATCCACTCTAGTGCTTACGCGGCGGGGCGTTCCTTGACGCGGGAGCCAGCCCCCCTCTGGCCACCTCCTACGCGATAATGTCGTAGATCGGTTCCACCTCTTCCACGCCCACGAGTTTTTGGTCGAGGCCGTTGTAGAAGTAGCTCAGGCTGTTCGGGGCGAGGCCCATCTGGTGGAGAATAGTCGCGTGCATGCGCTTCACGTGGAGCGGGTTGATCACCGCTTTGCTGCCGAGTTCGTCGGTTTCGCCGTAGGAAACGCCGCCCTTGATGCCGCCGCCCGCCATCCACATGGTGAAGCCCATCGAATTGTGGTCGCGGCCCGTGCCCTTGGCGTATTCCGTCGTGGGCTGGCGTCCAAATTCGCCGCCCCAGATCACGAGGGTCTCGTCGAGGAGGCCCCGCTGCTTGAGGTCCTTCAAGAGGCCAGCAATCGGCTTGTCCGTGTTGTCGATGGGGTCGGAGAGGTGCTGGTCGTTGAAGTGTTGGAGGTGCTTGAGCAGGGTCTTTTGCTCGTCCCGCGACATGCCCCGGCTGTTGGTGAGGTTGAGGATAGGATCGCCCTTGGGACGGAACACGGTGGCCTGGTAGCTCGCGGGCATGCACGTCTCGTGGGGTTCTTGGTCCTTAAAAAACAGCCGACGGGTGCCACGGGTAGGCCTTTCAGGGCTTACCCGTGTCGTCTCTATCGGTAAGGAAGATGAGCCAAATTCAGAGACAACGGTTTTGCACGGGTAAACCCTACCGGGCCTACCCGTGGCCCCCGCAGGGCTTTTTGTCGACTATAGTGGCCCGTGCCCTGAACGCTTACATGTTTTCCAAACACGGGCAAGGGCTATCGCTCCTTGTCCGTGGCACCCGTAGTGGCTCCTGAACGCTTACGAATCTTTTTCTCAGCCTGAAGGTTCTGCGCTGGAGTCAAAAAAGTGCCAAACCCAATTCCGCAGAATGAAGGTATGCTTCGCATCTTCCGCTCAGCGCCGGTAGATCCACTCCCGGCGATCATATTTTTCCGAAGCGAGTTGGTGCGTGGCACGCAACTCCTCTTCCGTGCAGGTGTCTTGGAATCCCTTCGGGGCAAGGGCATCGCCGAGGGCATCTCGCAACGCATCGGGCGTGGCATCCAGGACCGTGAGAAATTCATCGTGGCGGCGTGTCGCGCGGTATTCGGGGCGGTCATCGGGTTCCCGAAGATACCGGCTCATAGCATTCATGTCGGCCTGATAGAGTAAGGTTCCATGGTGCAGCAGCGCCCGCCGCCGCCGCCGTTGCGCGTTGCCAGAGATCTTTCGTCCGGCTATCGCGATATCGGAGATGCCCTCATGGGCCGCTGAGATCCCGAGGGTACCTAGCGCCGCGCATACGGCACCGATAATGTGCCGGTAGGAGCCGTGCAACGTAGCGACCTCGGGGACGTTTTCGTAGCGAAGGAAGAGGGCGTAGTTCAGCGACCCAGGACCCTGAAGGACGCAGCCACCCGCCGTACAGCGTCGCATGATGGGCACGCCATCTTCCGTACAATGGTCTTCGTGGACTTCCTGCGCCAGCACCTGCCCGGTGCCGAGTACCACAAAAGGGCTTGGGCTTTCCCAGAAGCGTAAGGTGTCGGGCTGGTGTCCCTGTTCGACCGCGTCCAGCAGGACTTCTTCCAAGGCCAGGTTTTCGCCGGGGCTTTTGCAGCTATGGTCAATGATGCGCATTCGGGGGTCGGATTTCCGGTAACTGTTGTCGAAGCGCCTTTGGAGATTCTTTCCACCGCCTATTCCTGGTGCTACGGGCAAGGGGGGTGGGCTTGAAAGCGCACTTGGTATTTGTACTACTATCCGATATTTTCTTGTTTTTTGAACAAGAAAATGCGGTCGCCACACACTAATTGGTCCCTGAGAAAAGGACCAAACAATGTAGGATAGCCGTCCCGGCTGTCACGATAGACGGGACGGCTGTCAATAGTCCAAATGTGCGCAGACTTCTCGATGGAGGCCGTAAACGGCCTGTGACAACCGGGACGGATGTCCTACATTCGCGCCCTTCGTATTGAAAAGTTCATTTGATTGCGGCCAACGGCTGCCCTAAGGTGATACGTTGATTATTCAAGGCAGTGTATCGTGCGTTGTCGTTCGAATCCGAAGCGGTTACACATGCCAAGCGTTGGTCTGTGTTTTATGCCGAGGCTCACCTTGTGTCGGGCAGGGATGCCCAACCTCCTTTTCGTAAAAACTTCGGGTTCCTACAAACAGGCGCAGTTTAGATCTCTCGCAGCCTTGACCTCGTCAAGGCGGCCGACCGGTGTGCTCCTCGGGGCGGCATGGAGCGAATCTGGATCGGATTCCGCCGCCTCCGCAATCGCCAGCATGGCATCGCAGAAGGCATCCAGGGTTTCCTTGGACTCCGTTTCCGTGGGTTCGATCATAAGGCATTCTTTGACCGTCAAGGGGAAGTAAATGGTGGGCGCGTGAAAGCCACGGTCCAACAAGGATTTCGCAATGTCGGTGGCATGGACGCCCTTCTCGGCTTGGGGCAGTGCCGTAAAAATACACTCGTGCATGTAATTGCCTGGAAAGGCGGACTGATAGGTGTCTTTCAGGCGGGCATAAATGTAGTTGGCGTTGAGCACCGCGTTTCGGCTGATTTCCTTCATGCCCGCGTCGCCATAGTGGCGCATATAGGCATAGGCGCGAACGGCGATCAAAAAGTTTCCGAAGAAAGCGGCCATGCGGCCAATACTCTTTTCTGGCGTGGCGAGGGTAAAGCTGTCGTCCTTCTTCACAACCCGTGGTCCAGGCAGGTAGGGGAGCAGACGTTCACCGACACCGACAGGGCCACAGCCGGGCCCCCCCATGCCATGGGGGGTAGCGAAGGTCTTGTGCAGGTTGTAGTGCATCACGTCAAAGCCCAAGTCGCCAGGACGGCACTGACCCACGATGGCATTCAAATTGGCTCCGTCGTAATAGAGCAGGGCATCTTTGGCATGGGCAAGTTCGGAGATTTTCGCCACATCCGTCTCAAAGAGTCCGTGGGTGTTCGGACAGGTGAGCATGATACCCGCCACCTTGTCGGTCAGCATCGCCTCGAAGGTTTCCAGGTGGATGGTGCCGTCTTTGTCGGAAGGAACTTCCACCACCTTGAAGCCGGCCATGACAGCACTGGCGGGGTTGGTGCCGTGGGCGCTATCGGGGATGAGAATCGTGTCTTTATGGGTGTTGCCGTGGTCCCGGTGGTAGGCCGCCATGAGAAGGGTGCCCGTTAATTCCCCGTGGGCCCCAGCAATTGGTTGGAGACTGGCCGCCTTCATGCCCGCTACTTCGGCGAGTTGACGCTCCAATTCATGGATGAGGGCATAAGCCCCCTGGCACTCCGATTCAAAGACCGGACTGCTGGAAAAGTGGGGATGGAGCTGGGCCATGCCGGGTTCATTCGCGGCGACCTCGGTGATTTTTGGGTTGTACTTCATCGTGCAGGAGCCGAGGGGATAAAAGGTGTCATCAATGCCCACATTTCGCTGAGAAAGATGGGTGAAATGACGGACGATATCAATCTCTGCCATTTCCGGCAATCGGGCATCCTGGGCGCGGCACAGGTCGGCGGGCAAGCTGCACGTGGGCACATCCAGGGCATCCAGGGTGAGGGCGCGCCGTCCGGGCTGCGACTTTTCGTAGATCAACTGCATGCGACTCTCTCCAGTGCCGTTGCGAAGGCATCCAGTGCCTCCCGGCTATGTTTTTCCGTCACGGCGATGAGCAGGTCATTGGCTTCGCCAGCGTTTACGTCGGCCAGGGGCAAGCCCGCCACGAAGCCCTCTTCCAACAGCGCTGCGCAGACATCGGCTGCGTTGCGGGGCAGCCGGACGGCGAACTCATTGAAGGTGGGGCCTTCATTAAGAATTTCTACGAAACCCAGTTTACTCTTGAGGTACTCGGCCTTCGAGTGACACGCGACAGCGACATCCTTGAAACCCTTCTTTCCCCATAGGGTCAGGTGGATAAGGGCGCGAAGGGCGCACAACGCCTGGTTGGAGCAAATGTTGGACATGGCCTTGGTGCGGCGGATGTGCTGCTCCCGGGCCTGTAGCGTGAGCACGAAACCACGCCGTCCCTCGCTGTCTTGTGTTTCGCCCGCAATGCGGCCTGGCATCTTGCGCACGTGCTTTTTCAGGGTGGCCATAATGCCGAGATAGGGCCCGCCGAAGCCGAGGGGCTGGCCGAGAGACTGGCCCTCTGCGATGGCGATATCCGCGCCCATTTCGCCGGGTGTTTTCACCATACCCAGCGACACCGGGTAAAAGGACACCACCAGGAGGGCTTTTGCGGCGTGGCAGCGCTCTGCGAGGGCGGTGAAGTCGGCTACCGTGCCGTGGAAGCTGGGGTTCTGCACGATGACGCACGCAGCGCCCTCGGGATCGTCACCCTCAACGATCTCCAAATCCAGGTTGGCCGCGTGGGTGTGCAGCATGGCCTTGTAGGTTGGATTGAGCGACGGATGTATCACGATGCGATTTCGCCGCGTTATCCGTGCGGACATCGTCGCGGCTTCGAAGACCGCCGTGCCGCCATCGTAGAGCGATGCGTTGGCAAATTCCATGTCCGTGAGCCGACAGATGGCGGACTGGTACTCATAGATGCTTTGCAACGTGCCCTGCGAACTCTCGGGCTGGTAGGGCGTATAGGCCGTGTAAAATTCACTCCGTCCTGAGAGTGCATCCACCGCCGCCGGGATATAGTGATCGTAGTAGCCGCCGCCCAGGAAGGAGGTGTGGCCCACCGTGTTGCGTGCTGCGAGTTCGGCCATGTGATTGCGGACGGCCATTTCCGACATACCGGGGGGGATGTCCCACGATTGCATGCGCAACGGCTCCGGGATACTTGCGAAAAGGGATTCGACATCGTCGACCCCGATCACCGACAGCATGGCTTGCTGGTCGGCATCAGTCGTTGGGATCCAACTCATTTGGGTTACTCCACATAGGGGCGGCCCGAAAGTGGGCCGTTGGGACGAAATTCATGCGCGTGCGCGCATGGGGCGCTGTACTCAGGGAAAGCCAAGACTATTGATCCTGGTTGTGGTCCTGCCACCTAGCTGCACGTCTCCAGATAGGTTCGGTAGGCAGAAACATCCATGAGCGCGTCCAGTTCGGTAACATCGACATCGGTCATCTTAAAAAACCAGCCTTCGCCCAAGGGGTCTTTGTTCGTGAGTTCAGGGTTGGCATCCAGCGCACCATTGATCCCCGCGATTTTTCCAGAGATAGGGGCGTAAATATCACTTGCAGCTTTCACCGACTCTACCACCGCGATCTCCTCGCCCGCTTCGACCTGGCGGTCCACATCGGGCAACTCGATATAGGTAATGTCACCCAGTTGCGACTGGGCAAAGTCCGTGATTCCGACGAGATACTGGCCGTTCAGTTCACCAATCCACTCGTGCTCTTCGGTGTACCTGAGGGTGTCCGGGGTCATTGATAGGGTTCCTTCACTATTCATTCTGAATCTGTTGTGCGACCACCAGGGTGATCTGCGGGTTGTTTCAAACTTCGATTAAATGAGATTACTTAATAAGCGGTGGGTTGAATGGGTGGACGTTGAAGTCGTTTGATTCAAGGCGCACTCACGCGTCAAACTTTTTGCGGCAGGTGCCGTCTTTATAAATGGGCAGGGAAGCCGTTTCGATGGGCATATCGCGAGGCCCTGCCGTGAGTTCAATGCCCGGTTTCGATAGATCCCGGGGCAGATCGGCCAGGCCGACGCCGTAGCCGACACTGGGTCCGAAGGTGCCGCTTGTTACGCGGCCCACCACCGTTCCGTCTTGCTTGATATCGAAGCCATGGCGGGGAGCGCGTCGGTCGCGGGAACGTATGGCCGTCAGTACCGAATGGGTGCCTGCATCACGCTGTGTTTCGAGGGCCGCCTTGCCGACAAAATCCTTCTCCCACTTCACCAGCGGGGCCATGCCCGATTCCAGTGGTGTCTTGTCTGCTGCCAAGTCTTCACCGTTCAGCGGATAGCCGACCTCGGTGCGCAAGGTGTCCCGAGCGCCGAGACCACAAGGGGCCACATTGGGGTGAGCCACCAGCCGTTCCCACAGGGGGACGGCGGCTTCATTGGGGACAAAGATCTCATAGCCGACTTCGCCGGTGTAGCCTGCCCGGGTGACGACTATGTTGTGTCCTTCCCACGTCATGGCGGCACCATTCCAGTATTTCATGGTGCGCAGGGCTTCAAAGCCGGCGCCCAGCAGAATATCTCGTGCCAAGGGGCCTTGAAGGTCGATTTTTGCCGTGTCGTCACTGATATTTTCCACGCCAGGCGTGCCGCTCAGCAATGCATCCACTTCTTCCAAGGGGCCCGCGTTGGTAACGAGATAAAGCGTATCTTCAGAAAGCCTGAGGGCCACACAGTCGTCGATGATGCCGCCCTGATCGTTGAGAATCGCACTATAGCGGCAAAGACCAATGCGTAGATTGATCATGTCACTGAAGACGAGGCGGTCTAAGGCAGCGGCGGCATCGTGGCCCCGAAGGAGAAATTCACCCATATGGGAGCAGTCGAAGAGACCGGCCTTGTTTCGGGTGTGCTGATGTTCCTGGATGATTCCCGCAAACTGAACGGGCAGCGCCCAGCCGTGGAAATCGACGACCTTGGCACCGTGATTCTCATAGGCGCTACGCAATGGCGTTTGCCGCATAAGGGGAGCCTCCGGGCGCGCATTTACCTGCGGATGTCACAGGTAATACGAAGCCTGTTGGTGATGTAAGTGATTGATACCAAAAAGCTTGGCGCCCAGGCGAACGGCATGATGTATCGGGGAAGCCCGCCGCTCCACCGTGGTTCAGTCCACGTCCAAGCTCGCCAGTCACGGCGGGAAAATGTGGCTATACTTTGCCACAACCAATCAGGCGTGTCAACATCGACCTCTTTTTGCCCGAGTCGAGGGCGACAAAACTTGCTGCCCCAACCGGCCCTATGCTACGCTACCGCGATTCTAATTTCACAGAGTCCCCTGAATTTGTGTCAGATTCGGGTGTCTGGGCTGTTGCCCAGATTGCATGAGGGGACTCCAGGAGTAACCCGAATGGAGAATATATAATGGCAATTGTATCAATGCGCGAACTCCTCGAAGCAGGCATTCACTTTGGTCACCAGACCCGTCGCTGGCACCCGAAGATGAAGCCCTATATCTTTGGACAGCGCAACGGCATCTACATCATCGACTTGCAGATTACCCTCCGTCAGCTCTACCGGGCCTACGGTTTGGTTCGCGAGACGGTGGCGAAGGGTGGCACGGTTCTTTTTGTGGGCACGAAGAATCAGGCCCATGAGCCCGTTCAACAGCAGGCCGAACGTTGCGGTCAGTACTACGTCAACAATCGTTGGCTTGGCGGCACGCTTACGAACTATCAGACCGTCCGTGGCAGCATCATGGAGCTGACGAACCTGCAAGAGTTGGAAAAGACGGGCAAAATCGAGCGTTACAGCAAGAAAGAGGGCGTGATGTTTCGCAAGCGCCGCGCCAAGCTCGAAAAGAACCTGCTGGGTATTCAGAAAATGCCCGGCCTTCCCAGTATCGTGTTCGTTGCCGATGCTAAGCGGGAGCACATCGCCGTACACGAAGCGAAGCGCTTGGGCATTCCCTGTATTGGCATCGTTGATACCAACTGTGACCCCGATGTTGTGGATCTGCCTATCCCCGGCAACGACGACGCTATTCGCGCCATTAGCCTCTTTTGCACGGTCATCGCCGATGCGGTCATTGAAGGCAAGTTGCGCGCGGAGAAGATCAAGGCCGATGAAGCTGAAAAGCGTGCGGCCCGTGCCAAGACGGAAGCGGATGAGGCGGGTGAAGACGTCGTTGAAGCCCCCGTTGCTGAATCCGCTCCCGCTGTAGAAGCGCCCGCCGAAGCTGCGCCCGTTGTGGAAGCGGCCCCTGCTGTAGAAGCGCCCGCCGAAGCTGCGCCCGTTGTGGAAGCGGCCCCTGCTGTAGAAGCGCCCGCCGAAGCTGCCCCCGCTGCCGAGAAAGCCGCCGAGTAGGTTATTCCAATTGTTCTTGGTGCCTTGATCTGCAAAGAGCACGATAAGAAATTTCCAGGGTAAGGCCTCAGTCAGGACAACAGATCCTGGCTGTGGTCTGTCACCTTAATGCCAAATACTAATAATTAGGAGTTTGTATACCCATGGCTATTACAGCTAGTGATGTGAAATCCCTTCGTGAATCCACCGGCGCGGGAATGATGGACTGCAAGAAAGCGCTGACCGAGAGCGATGGCGACATGGACAAGGCCGTTCTCTGGCTTCGTGAGCGCGGGATTGCCAAAGCGGCCAAGCGTGGCGGCAAAGTTGCCTCGGAAGGTGCCGTCTATTCCTATATACACATGGGCGGCAAGGTCGGTGTGATGGCCGAAATTAATTGCGAAACGGATTTCGTCGCGCGCGGCGAGGAATTTCAGGCGCTGTGCAAAGACATCTGCCTGCAAATCTGTTCTGCCGCGCCCTTGGCGGTGAGCCGCGAAGAGTTGGATCCGAAAGTTGTGGCCGTGGAGAAAGAGCTCTATATCAAGCAAGCTGCTGACACGGGCAAGCCAGAGCAAATTTGCGAGAAGATTGCCGATGGCAAGCTGAAGAAGTGGTACGCCGACGTGTGCCTCGTGGACCAGAAATTTGTGAAAAATCCAGATGTCACCATCTCACAGATGGTTACCGACCTCAGCGGTAAGATTGGCGAGAAAATTTCCATACGCCGTTTTTCCCGTTACCAGTTGGGCGAAGGCATCGAAAAGGTTGTATCCAATTTGGCGGAAGACGTTGCCGCTGAATTAAAGAAAGCAGAAGGGTAAGGCCTCGTTGAGCGCGCCAGTCTACAAGCGAATACTCCTGAAACTCAGCGGTGAAGCCCTGGAAGGCGGCACCGGAAAGGGCGGCATCGACTTCCCTACGCTGGGCACCTTTTGCGACGAAATTAAAGAGGTCGTCGAGATGGGTGTCGAAGTGGGGCTCGTCGTGGGTGGCGGAAATATTTTTCGCGGCGCCGAGGGCGTGGGAACAGGGTTGGACCGCCCTTCCGGCGACTATATGGGCATGTTGGCCACGGTGATCAATGCCTTGGCGATCCAGGCTTCGCTTGAGCAGCGTGATGTTCAGACCCGTGTGATGACGGCCATCGAAATGCGCCCCATCGCCGAACCCTACATCCGTCGGCGGGCAACGCGTCACTTGGAAAAAGGGCGCGTGGTCATCTTTGGCGCTGGAACGGGCAACCCCTTTTTCACTACGGATACCGCAGCAGCTCTTCGGGCGAATGAAATCGGCGCGGAACTCGTCATGAAGGCCACCAAGGTGGATGGTGTCTACGATGCCGACCCCATGAAGAACCCGGATGCGAAAATGTACGATATGTTGGACTATACGACCGTACTGACCGACAAACTGGGTGTTATGGATGCTACCGCCATCTCGCTTTGCCGTGAAAATAAATTGCCAATTCTCATTTTTAACTTGACCGAGCCGGGCAATGTTGTCAAAGTGTTGCGGGGGGAAAAGATTGGTACACTGGTTAAAGGAGAATAATCGTGTCACATCCGGTACTTGACGAAGCCACCGATAAAATGGATAAGAGCGTTCTTGCATTCCAGTCGGAAATGAGCAATATTCGCACCGGACGGGCCAACGCCGCAATTCTGGATGCCGTGGATGTGGAAGTCTACGGCTCCAAGATGAAGATTAACCAGTTGGGCACGGTTACGGTGCCCGATGCCCACCTCATCGTCATTGACCTTTGGGATAAGACCCAGAGCGGCGCGGTGGAAAAAGCGCTCCTCATGTCCACGCTGGGTCTGACGCCAATGAACGATGGTCAAGTCATTCGCCTCCCTATTCCTCCCCTGAACGAAGAGCGCCGTAAGGACCTCGTTAAGGTAACCGGGAAATATGTGGAAGAGGCCAAGATTGCTTGTCGAAGCATTCGGCGGCACGCCATTGATGAACTCAAGAAGCTGCAGAAAGCCGGTGAACTACCGGAAGACGATGCCCATCGCCTGACGGAGTCGGTGCAGAAGCTGACGGATAGCCATACGGAAAAGATCGATGCCTCCTTCAAGGCGAAGGAAGCGGACATCATGGAAGTCTAAGGTGGGCGTGCCAGCGAATAAATGAATACGTTATACTGCTGCGGATGCGTCGTCTTAATCGTGTATCTGCGGCAGTTTTCTTTTGGGCATCGGTGCCTTCGTAAATCAGTCGCGATCAATTGGGTGATTCACAACGTTGAAGAACGTATCTACATCGACAAGCGGTGAAGTGCTGGACGGCCGCATTGACATGGATCGTATCCCCCGCCATATTGCCATCATCATGGATGGCAATGGCCGTTGGGCGAAGGAGCGGGGCCTGAGCCATGTGCAGGGCCACGAGGCCGGCTCCAAAAGCGTACGCGCCGTTATTGAAACCTGCCGCAAGCTTGGGGTGGAAGCCCTGAGTCTCTATGCCTTTTCCACCGAGAACTGGCGTCGCTCCAAGTTCGAGGTCAGCGCCCTTTTTCGCTTGCTGAGCAAATACATTCGACGAGAAATCGATGAAATGGATGAGAATGATATTCGCATCTGCTTCATGGGCCGCCGCGAAGGATTGCCCCGGAAGGCCCTCGCCGATATGGACACGTCCCAGGAGCGCACGGTGAACAATAGGGCGCTGACCGTGAACATCGCGATCAATTATGGGAGCCGCGCCGAAATCGTGGACGCGACACGGCGTATCGCCGTCGACCTCAAAGCGGGCCTGCTGCTTCCCGAGGATATCACGGAAGATCGCTTCGCGGAGTATCTCTATCAGCCGGGATTGGCGGAGGTTGATCTGCTTATTCGGACCAGCGGCGAGCTGCGTCTCAGCAATTTTATGTTGTGGCAATTGTCCTACGCGGAAATCCTGGTGCCCGATACCCTGTGGCCGGATTTTGACCAGCAGTGCCTCTGCGACGCTATCGTGGCCTTTCAACAGCGAAATCGACGTTTCGGGGGGCGGCCCTGATGCGATCTAATCAGGGTTCCACCCTTGTTCGCCTACTTACGGCCATCGTAATGTTACCGGTCGTGTTGGCGCTTGTTTGGATTCCGCAACTGGAAATTGCCTTCGTGGCGTTCATTGCATTGCTGGTGGCCATCGGGCTCTCCGAGTTTTTTGCCATTGCGTACGCGAAGAAGATCGCGACCCAACATGCGGCCGCTGTCTTTTTCGGCGTTCTCATGGTGGTGGCGGCCTATAATTCGCCCGCCATGCTTAATGCGGCCCTTGTGCTGGGCGTTATCGTGGCCGCCTGGATCCAGGTGCTCCGAAGCCAGGTCTCCCTTACGGCCCTTTCGGTGACGCTGTGGGGATTGTTCTACGTAGGCTGGATGCCCGCCCATTTCGTTATGCTGCATGGGTATGGCAAAGGCCTCGGTGCGGGCCTGGTCACTTTTTTGATTGTTATCATTGCGCTGTCGGACACCGGAGCCTATTTTGTCGGCAGGGCCATCGGACGGCATAAACTGGCCCCCACCATCAGCCCCAAGAAGACCTGGGAAGGTGCGGTTGGCGGCGTTGTCGTTGCGCTTATTGGCGCTGTGGTGGCCTGGTACATTGATGAGCGTGTGGCGGCGGCACCCCTGCCTGGATGGGAACTCTGGCACTATGCCCTCACGGGGGTGCTGTTGGCTATCGCGGGGCAAATCGGCGACTTGGTCGAATCCATGATGAAGCGTGATGCCGGGGTGAAGGATTCGGGAAATATCCTGCCCGGACATGGCGGAATTCTGGACCGGTGTGATGGCTATCTGTTTGCCGGTCCCATGTTGTATTACTTACTGGCTTGGCTCCCTGCCTCGGTCTGAAGGTTAGCATTTTATGTATGAAGAACAATTGGCAGCGCTGAACGCCGACAAGGACAAACTGGCGGATCTTCGCGCTTGCTTGAATGTGGAAGATACCAAGGTGAAGATTGGCGCTTTGGAGGCCCAGATGTCCGCGCCCGGTTTCTGGGACAACTCCGAAGTGGCCCAAAAGGTGGTCCAGGATTTGAAGGCCCTGAAAGGCATCGTTACAGCACCCGAGGAACTCGCGGCTGGATTGGATGACCTGGAGGTCCTCATAGAGATGGCGGCGGAAGAAGAGGATTCTTCTCAGGAGGGGGATATCCTGGCAGAGCAAGAGGCCCTTCAAGGCAAGCTCGCCAAGCTGGAACTAAGCAGCCTTTTCATGGATCCCCGTGATTCCAAGACCGTCATCCTCAGCGTTCACCCCGGCGCGGGTGGCACGGAGTCCTGTGACTGGGCGGAGATGCTCCTCCGCATGATCTTGCGCTTTTGCGAGCGTAATGATTTCAAGGTTGAGATGATGGAATACCAATCGGGCGATGAGGCCGGACTGAAGAGTTCAACACTTCGTATCACGGGTGTCAATGCCTATGGGACCTTTAAGTCCGAGGCGGGCGTCCACCGCTTGGTACGCATATCACCGTATGATTCAGCGGCACGTCGGCACACGTCTTTTTCCGCCGTGGAAGTCTTGACTGAGATCGATGATACGATTGAAATCGAGGTGCGCGAAGACGATCTCAAGATGGATGTGTATCGTTCCAGCGGTGCGGGCGGCCAGAAGGTGAACAAGACCAGTTCTGCTGTACGCCTGACCCACCTTCCCACGGGAATTGTGGTGGCGTGCCAGATTGAACGTTCTCAGCACCGAAATAGGGACGTGGCTCTCCAGATGCTGAAATCGAAGCTATACGATATTGAACAGAAGAGGCTCGAAGCGGAACTGGATGCCCAGCGCGATGACCACCAGGACGTTGCCTGGGGCAGCCAGATTCGCAGCTATGTGCTCCATCCCTATCAGATGATTAAGGACCACCGCACCAACTTTGAAACGGGCAACGTGACGAAGGTACTCGATGGCGCCCTGGAGCCCTTCATGACCGCCTATCTGAAGTGGAATCTGGAAAATAAACACCGCACCTGATGGCAGGTTTACGCAGGTGAAGAAATCAAAACAAACGACAGTTGAACCATGAATGAACACGAATCTCCACGAATAGAGAACACAAGAACCAACGTGGGCTTTGCCGCAACCCAATATGTTTCAAAAGAACCGTTAGGGGTGCCACCCTCACGCGGAGGAGCGAAGCGGGGGAGCTTGCGGGTGCGATTCGCCAGAATAGATACAATTCGGAGAAACTACCTGAGTTGTTCGCATGCGTTTCCCAGTCAAATGATGGCATAGGGGATTTTCACGAACCCGCACCCGCAAACTTAGCCGGGAACCGGCTGCGTGTGAGGGTGGCACCCTTAATGCTTCCCTTGTATTCTCTGAGCACGCCGAAAGTTGAACGCAACATTGAATACCCACCTAACCGTGGCAAGACAATAATTTATGAGCATGGCCGCAGAAAACTACTTGGCGTTTAGTCCCATATTCGTGAGAATTCGTGTTTATTCGTGGTCAAGACTTTTAGCGCGGCGACAGACGTGTATTGAATTGGTATCGAATAGTTTCTATACCACATAAGGAAAAACCTCATGGCGAGTTCACATCAGGACCATCCCCTGTTTAAGAAGATGGAAAAGCTTTTCGGGACCATCAAGGAACAAATCGAAAAAGCGGACGACGAAAAGATTTCTGTGGAAGATCGGGACCTTCTACGGCTCTTGGAAACCAAGGCAGTCGATGAAGCCTTGGCTATCGCAGAGCGTTCACGTATCCCAGGGCTGAAGAAGACGGTGAAGGTATGTACTAAGGTCATTGGCAAGGTCCTCGACTTGGAGGCCCAACCCCCATCTGGTCAAGCAGCCGAGGAGGAACTTTCTGGTACCGCAGCAGACCTCCGTCAACACCGCGTAGACAAGATGGAGCGCATCCGTGAGCGGGGTGATAACCCCTTCAAGTTCGCCTTTGACCGGTCGCACAATATCGGTGAAGCCCGCGTTGCGTTCGAGGCGGCAGAACCAGCGGGAACGGAGGAATCACCCGCCGAAGTGCCCGCACGCCTGGCGGGTCGCCTGGTGGCCTTTCGCAATCAGGGTAAGAGCTGTTTTGCGGATATTCGTGACGAGTTTGGCCGTATCCAGCTATTCATGGGACTCAAGCAGGTGGGCGAGGATGTTTTCGCAAGCCTGAAGGATCTCGATATCGGAGACTTCATTGGTGTGGAGGGTGCCATAAAGCGCACCCGTCGCGGTGAGATAACGATCTTTGCCACGGGCTACGAAATCCTGACCAAGTCGCTTCGTCCCGCTGCCGAAAAGCACCACGGCCTCAAGGATGTGGAAACCCGCTATCGCAAGCGCTACCTCGACATGGTGGCGAATCCCGAGGTGCTGGAGACCTTCAAGAAGCGTATTCAGGTCGTGTCCTACATGCGCCAGTGGCTCGAAAAGCAGGGCTACCTCGAAGTGGAAACGCCCATGCTCCACCCCATCCCCGGTGGTGCCACGGCGCGGCCATTCATTACGCACCACAATACCTACGACCGTGATTTCTACCTGCGCGTGGCCCCGGAGCTTTATCTCAAGCGTCTCATCGTGGGCGGTTTCGACAAGGTTTTTGAAATCAACCGTTGCTTCCGCAATGAGGGTGTGGACACCCGCCACAATCCCGAGTTTACCACGATGGAACTCTACGAGGCCTACCAGGATTATATGGGTCTGATGGAAGAGACGGAGGAAATGCTCACCTACATCATCGAAAAGATAGTTGGTGGCACGTCCTTCGAGTACCAAGGCAACACCATCGAGGTGAAGCGTCCCTGGAAGCGGATGACCCTCCATGATGCGATTCGCGAATACGCAGGCATCGATTTAGAGGCCACCCGCGATCGGGATGAAGCGGTCAACTTGGCGAAGTCGGTCGGGGTCGATGTAGATCCCTCCATGGGATATGGAAAAATTGTGGACGAAGTCATGTCGGACAAGGTGCAGCCCCATTTGATACAGCCGACCTTTCTCTATGACTACCCCATTGAGTTGTCGCCCCTGGCGAAGAAGAAGCGGGACAACGAAGCTCTCACGGAGCGTTTCCAGCCCTTCATCGCGTGCATGGAGGTGGGCAACGCCTTCTCCGAGTTGAACGACCCCATCGATCAACGGGAACGTTTTGAGAGTCAGGTGGCCCTGCGCGAAGCGGGCGACGACGAGGCCCAGTTTCTGGACGAAGATTTCATCGCGTCGCTGGAGGTAGGCATGCCCCCCACAGCGGGCCTGGGCATTGGCATCGACCGCCTCGCCATGATTGTGACGGATTCCGCGTCGATTCGCGAAGTGATTTTATTTCCCCAATTACGGACCGTGTAGAGACTGCTGCTTGACACATTGTGCGCTTCGTTGAACATTGATTCAGGTGGCATCTGGGTTGCTTTCTGATTCGTTGTGGACGAAGTGGACTTGGTGGACGCTGTGGACAAAAGAAGGATGTCCACAGCGTCCACCAAGTCCACTTTGTCCACCGAGATTATTGTGCCCTTTCAGGGCGGTTCGTCTTGTTGTGCATCAAACCCAGGGCGTTGCTCTGGGCTAGCCTATTCAGGCCTTTCAGGCCCAAGAACGGACTGACCCAGAGCAACGCAGGAGAAACACCCCCCGTGCCATTTGAACTGTTTGTTGCCCTGCGCTACCTGCGGGGCAAGCGAAAGAACCGCTTCGTTTCGCTCATCACGATTATCTCCGTGGCGGGTGTTTGCGTGGGCGTGATGGCCCTTATCGTCGTCATGAGCGTCATGACGGGCTTCGACGAGGCCCTGCGCGATACCATTATCGGGAACCGTTCCCACCTCGCCGTCCATCTTCCCGGTTTGCGCCCCATCCACAATTATGAAGAGGCCCTTGAAGAAATCAAGGCAGTGAGTCCCCTTATTGTTGCTGTGGCTCCCGTGACGCAGACGGAGGCGCTTCTGCGGGTTGGCCGTCGTACCACGGGCGGAATTGTGCTGGGCATTGATCCGGAACTGGAAGCCCAGGTAACGAATCTCGATGACAACCTGACCAGCAAGGATGGGCGCAGTTTCGGCGAAGGGCACATGCCCGGCAAGAAGGAAATCATCTTGGGTTATCGGCTGGCGGCACGCTTGGGGGCCTATGTGGGTGATGACATCCTGGTCTACACCGCGAAAGAGAAGCGCGGTCCAATTGGTCCTTTAGGCGGCTCGGGACTTGCCCTTACGGTATGCGGCATCTCCGAAGCCAAGATGTCCGACTGGGACATGATCTATGCTTTTGTGAATCTCGATACCGCCCGCATGCTCAAGGGCCGTGAGGGTGTGGACCAAATTCACTGTAAACTGACGGACCCCTACGACGCCGACGAAGTGAAAATTGCGGTGGAAGAGTCCGACCTGCCCTACTACGCAGAAACCTGGTACGACAACCAACGGGATTTTTTCGGCGCCCTGGAGCAGGAGAAGGTGGCCATGTTTATCATCCTGGCCTTCATCGTGCTCGTGGCAGCCTTCAACATCACCAGCACGCTCATCATGATTGTCCTGGAGAAGCGCCGTGACATTGGCATCCTGCGAACCTTGGGCAGCAGCGGTCCCTCTATTATGGGGGTCTTTGTCATCGAAGGGCTGCTTATCGGACTGGGCGGCACCTTCTCCGGGGTCATCCTCGGCACGGTCTTCGCCTACTACATCAACCCCATCGCGCAAGTAATTGCGACGATGTTGGGCGTGGACCTCTTCAACAGCACGATTTATTATTATGACCGAATCCCCAGCGTCATCGACCCCAATGATGTGCTGTGGATTACCGTGAGCGCGGTGATACTCAGTTTTCTTTCCACCCTGTACCCCGCCTGGAGCGCTTCGCGCCTGACCCCCGTGGATGCCCTTCGCCATGAGTAGCGTACTGACCTGCCAAAATGTTCACAAGGTGTATCACGATGGTGATCGCGAACTGAAGATCCTCACGGGCATTGATCTCGATGTGCGCGAGGGCGAGATTTTGGCCATCAGCGGGCCTTCCGGCGTCGGAAAGAGCACCCTCCTCCACATCATGGGCACCCTTGATGCGCCCAGCGAAGGCGATGTGCTCTATCGGGGAAATTCCTTGTCCACCATGGGGAGCAAGGAAGTGAATCGCATCCGAAACGAAGAGATCGGATTCGTCTTCCAGTTCTACCACCTGTTGCCCGAATTTACCGCCCTCGAAAACGTCATGATGCCCGCCATCAGCAAAGGGATGTCTCGGAAAAAGGCCCGTGCTCGCGCCGAGGAATTGCTCCATACCGTGGGCCTGGCGGAGCGGATGACCCACAAGCCCGGTCAACTCAGCGGCGGCGAACAGCAACGTGTCGCCATCGCCCGTGCCCTTTACAACAAGCCCAGTGTCATCCTGAGCGACGAACCCACCGGCAACCTCGACGAGCAGACCGGCGGCAGCATCGTAGAGCTACTCTGGAAACTCAACGAAGAGCAGGGCGTTACCCTCGTCGTCGTCACCCACGACGAAGCCCTCGCCGCCAAAGCCCACCGCTGGATTCATATCCACGAGGGCCGCGCCACGGTGAAGGAAGAAGTTTGAAGGGTGAAGGGGTTGGCATTCTTGCCCGACACAAAAGTGGGGCTGTGGCTTGCAAAGCCAACCGTGCAAAAGAAAGTGGCACAGGCGTCCCGCCTGTGTAAATCACAGCCGAGACGGCTGTGCCACATTCCCTTGCCGATTTTCTTTTTCTCGCCAGCTCTTCCATGCGTCAAACAGCAACAAACCCCAAATCGGCGCGTACTCGATCCAGACAATGCGGTAGTGGAAGAAGTCGACCTCTCCGTGTGCGTTGTAGTAAAACCGGAGGTAGTAGAGGGGCAGCATCGCCGTCAGTCCCAGCAATGCCCGGTTCGGTGTCAGGGCCAACAAAGGCAGAACCCAGAGGTAATACCAGGGGAACTGGGTCGGACTCAGCAGGAAAAGAGTCGCCACAATCCACAGCAGCCCGTTGCACCATCGCGTCTTTTTCTCTTCAGGCCACGCTCCGAGGGATCTCCCAGAATACCCTTCCGCACGAAAGGTCCGCCAACTTGCCCAGAGGACCACGGTAGCCAGGATCGCCATGATGATGAGCTTTCCGCCTCGGTGCGCCGTGCCGCCTTCCAATTCCCAGCCCAACAGCCCGGCGATTCTCTTGATGCTCCAGGGGAAAATCATAAAGAGAGCGTCGTTCATTTCCCAGCGTGTCCCGTAGGCGACGAAACCGGAGTCCTTGCCCAGGGCGACGATGGCGATCAGGGGGCTGAGGAGAAACACCGTCAGCAGGGTGAAGAGCGCCATCGCCCCAACTGCACGCCGGGGGCTGCGGATACACGTCGCCAGGATGGGCGGGACGAGGAGCACGGGCCACAGTTTGGTCGCCACCGCGAGGGCAAGGGGGACCATGCTCGAGACGACGCGCCCGCGTAGCGCCAGGAGTACCGCACCAAGCAGCAGGGGGACCAGAAGGATATCCATGTGGACCCCGTTGTAAATCTCCTTGACGGCGAGGGGGTTCCACCAGTAGATTAGCGCGAACAGCGGTGAACGTCCGAGCGCCTTCAGCAGCAGAATAAGCAGCGCGAAGGCAATGCAGTCCAAGCCATAGTAGAGCACCCGCAATCCACTCAGTCGCCAGGGTGCGATGGCGTGGGCCAGGGCGAAGGCCGCCTGCGCCACGGGCGGATAAATCGTGCCCAACTGGGGGTGGTTCACGCGCTGGAGAATGAGCCCCCCCTCCTCGCCGAGTTCGAGCAGCGCGGCGGGCACGTTCTCACTCCGGGACTGCGCCTTCTCGGGAATGACGGCATAGGGATTGTATCCATGGGCCGTGACGGCACCATCCCAGAGATAGCGGTGGTAGTCGTCTTCCAGGATGGGCAGCGAGGGCACCATCAGCAGCCGCATGCCCGCGCCCACCGCAAAGACCCAATAGGTCAGTCGTCGCGTGGGTGTCGTGCCCGTGGCGAGGTACACGGCCACGAAGTAAACCAGCGCGGCGAAGATCATGAGGCCCACGAAGGGGAGGATGGGCCGACCCAGCATGTCGCTGCCGTAAACGAAACGCTGGGACATCCACGTGGCGGCGGCACAGCATCCCAGCAGCGTTACGCCGCAAAGAATCCATACCCAGCCGTTGGTGCGCGGGTCTTCATTGTCGGCGTTGCGATGGGTCATGTCGTTCGTATCGGCCATCAGGCTAGCCCAAGACCTTTGTCACCGCAGCAAACACATCGTCTACTTCGTGGGCGCTCAGGCAAATGGGGTCGTCATACAAGGGGCACGTATCCTCCAAACAGGGGCTACAGTCTGGGCTGTGGCGGAGCACGGTGTGCTGGTCGCCGTAGGGATACCAGCGGTGTTCATCGTCGCGGCCCGAAAAAATTGCCACCACGGGCGTCCCCATACAGGCTGCGACATGCATGGTGCCGGTGTCGTTCGAGATGAAGGCGTCACAGCGTGCGGCGAGGACGGCGAGTTCGGGAATCGTCGTTTTTCCGGCAAGGTTGACACAGCCCGCACTGATTTCCACCGCGATTTCGGAGAGTAGAGCGGATTCACCCGCGCTGCCGGTCAAAATCAGCCGCGCCTTGTGCTCCTCGACGAGGCGCTTGCCCAGCGCAACGAAACGGTCTGCCATCCATCGGTTGGCGGGACGCTTGGCACCGCACTGCATACCGATGAGGGGGCCGTCGGTCGTTTCAGGAAGAAGCGTTGCCACGTGGGCCTCGTCGTCGGCATCGTGACGAATCCAGGGAAAGTCTTCGATTCCATCGCCGCAGAGGGAGGCCACACTATCCATGGTGCGCGGCACTTGGCCTCGCCGATAGTCGCCAGCGGAAATAACCCGTGCGCCAACGATGTGGCGTATGCCTGCCGTCGCAAGGAGGGCCACCTGTTTGGTCAGGCTCATGGCCGTCGCACGATCCCCAGGCAGAAGAACGGCGAGATCAAAGCGTGCCGCCGACAATCGCTGTCGCATAGCTCGCAGAAAATCAGACTTGGAGGACTCATCCTCGTAATAAACGATCATATCGTCGAAGGTGTCGTCTTTGGCGAGTACTTCCTGTGCGCTGGGCGCACCCCGTTTCGTGGGCGACGTAATCAGGGTGATTTTTGCCCCGGGAAAGTGTCGGCGCAAGGCGTGAAAGGCAGGCAGGGCCACCACGATATCGCCCAGATTGCCCATGCGGTAGACGAGGATCCGTTCCGCCTCGGCGTGCCGCACTCCGCCGGGCAAGAGCGCGTTGATAGCGCACAGGCTGCGGAGGGCGAAGTTGGGCCAAGGTGAACTCATGGGGCGGGTTTCCATCCAGTTTTCCGCAGCTACCGCCCATGGAAAAGGACAGTTGTCAGGGACGGCGGCGCACAATGCGCATTCTACACGGATTGGAAAGGCGAGGCCAACCGTGCTTGGCTGTTTCGTGAGCAATGTCCTCGACGCGCCCCGATGCTTTGGTGTATGGTAGGAATTGATGCAGACAGCGTTCTTGACGCCGTCCGCACGGGCGTTGTAATATGGTGGTCTCTATTTAACGACCGTTAAGTAGGTAAAAACCGGTACCTCTCACGTAAGGAGATTGAAACCCATGCGGGAAATCAAGCGTGTTGCCGTGCTCGGCTCCGGCGTCATGGGCGCTGCGATTGCTGCGCACCTCGCCAACTGCGGCATTCCCAGCGTTATGCTGGATATTGTGCCGCCGAATTTGTCGGACAGCGACAAGAAGAAGAAAGCGAAGCGGAATGCCATCGTGGACGGTGCCAAGAAGGCCCTCCTCAAGGCTAAACCTTCGCCCATCTACACCAAATCGGTGCTGGGTCTTATTGAGACCGGGAATTTCGACGACGACATGGCCAAGATCGCGGACTGTGACTGGATCATTGAGGTGGTGAAGGAAGACCTCAAGATCAAGAAGCTGGTCTACGCCAACATCGCCAAGCATCGCGCTGCGGGAAGCATTGTCACCTCCAACACGAGCGGCATTCCTATTAAGGCCATGGCGACCGACATGACGGAAGAGATGAGCGCCCATTTCCTCGGCACCCACTTCTTCAATCCGCCGCGTTACATGAAACTCCTGGAAATCATCCCCAGCCCGAACACGAAGCCGGAGGTCATCGAGACCATGGCGGCCTTCTGCGAAAACGTGCTCGGCAAGGGCATCGTTTACGCCAAGGACACGCCCAACTTTGTGGCGAACCGTCTCCTTACCTTCGCCATGCAGTACATCATGCATGAAATGAAGAAAGACGGCCTGAGCGTGGAAGAAGTGGATGCCCTCACGGGGCCGGCCATTGGCCACGCCTCGTCCGCCACCTTCCGCACGGCCGATCTCGTTGGTCTTGACACCCTCAACCTCGTGGTGGGCAACGTGCGCAACGGCTGCCCCGACGACGAGCGCGTGGATCTTATGTCGGGCCCCGATTGGTTCGACAAGATGGTGGAGAAGGGACTCCTGGGCAACAAGAGCGGCTCGGGCTTTTACAAGAAGACCAAGGATCGCGACGAGAAGGGCAAGCGCATCATTCTGGGCCTCGACCTCGATACCCTCGAGTACCGTGCGCCCATCAAGGCCCGCTTTGATTGCACCGGTGCCGTCCGCAACGTGGAAGGCATCGAAGACAAGCTGAAAATAATGAACCTGGGCGAAGACAAGGGTGCCCAGTTCGTATTCAAGCAATTCGCCAATCTCGCCCAATACGCGGGCAACCGCATCCCCGAAATCGCCGACGATATCGTCAACATCGATAACGCGACGAAATGGGGTTTCGCCTGGGAAGTGGGCATCTTTGAAACGTGGGATATCCTCGGATTCGATACGGTCTGTGAAAAGATGGCCGCTATCGGCGTGGAACTTCCGGCCATCGCCACCGCGCTCAAGGAAGCGGGCTTCAGCAGCTTCTACCGTGTGGAAAATGGTGTGGAAGAATATTTCGACCCCGCGTCGAAGTCCTACAAAGCCGTGCCGACGAATCCGCGCGAAATCAAACTCGCCAACATCAAGACGGACAGCACGAAGCTCGTGGCGACCAACGACAGCGCCAGCCTCATCGACATGGGTGACGGCATTGTCTGCTGCGAATTCCACTGCAAGATGAACGTCATCGACCCCGACCTTACGGGCATGCTCAACCAGGGCGTGGACCTGCTGGAAGCGGGTAAATTCGACGGCATGATTATCGCCAACCAAGGCCCTCATTTCTGCGCGGGTGCCAATATTTTCCTGATTCTTGGCGAAATTATGCAGAAAAATTGGGACGGTGTGGAAGGCGCGATTCGCGGCCTCCAGGGCACGTGCATGCGCATGAAGTATTGCAACGCGCCCGTCGTCGCCGCACCCCATCATTACACCTTTGGCGGTGGCGTGGAACTCTGCCAGCACGCGGACAAGGTCGTCCTGGCGGGCGAATGCTATGCCGGTCTCGTGGAGATGGGCGTGGGCCTCTTGCCTGCCGGTGGCGGCACCAAAGAGATGCATGTGCGCGCCATGGAATACTGCGCACCCAATGTGGAGGTCGATTCCTTTCCCTTCATCCGCCGGGCCTTCGAGGCCATCGGCCAGGCGAAGGTCGGCACCAGCGGTGCCGAAGTCATCGAGCTGGGTTATTACCGTTCGAGCGACATCGTGTTGCCCAATTACGAACACCAGATTTCCAAAGCCAAGGCCGTCTGCCTGGGCATGGTCGTGGCCGGTTACACACCGCCCGTGCCGCCACAGCTCAAGGCCCTGGGCGATGGACCCGCCGCCGCCTTCAAGACGGCCGTGTGGGGTATGCAACAGAACGGCTGGGCCAGCGAGCACGACGTTCTCATTGCCAGCAAGGTGATTAACGTGTTGGTGGGCGGCGACCGCCTCGCGGGCACGCCTATCACCGAGCAGGACCTCCTCGACCTCGAATGCGAGGGATTCCTCAGCCTCTGTGGCACCGAAAAAACCGTGGAACGAATTCAGCACATGTTGATGAACAACAAACCACTGCGTAACTAATCGCGGAAAGGATTTACTGATGGATAATGTATACGTAGTATCCGCCAAACGAACCGCAGTGGGAAAAGCGGGCCGGGGCACCTTCGTGCAGACCCGTCCCGACGACCTCGCCGCCGCCGCCATTAAGGGCGCGGTGGACGCTGCCGGTATCGCCCCCGAAAAAATAGATGACGTGGTCATTGGCTGCGCCACCCCCGAAGCCGAGCAGGGCATGAACGTCGCCCGTATCGCGCTCCTTCGGGCGGGCCTTCCCATGACCGTAAGCGGAATGACCATTAACCGCTTTTGTTCCTCAGGAACCGAAGCCATGGCCGTGGCCGCCGCAAAAATCGAATGTGGCATGCTCAACGTCGCTGTCGCCGGTGGCACCGAATCCATGAGCATGGTCGGACCGGGCGGCGGCAAGCCCTCGCCCAATCCCACTCTCACCGAGGAGTTCCCCGATATTTACATCGGCATGGGCACCTGCGGCGACAACATGGCCCGAGACTTCAATATAACGCGGGAAGACGCCGACAAATGGGCTGCCCGAAGCCAGCAACGTGCGGGCAAGGCCATCGCGGAAGGCAAGTTCAAAGACGAGATCGTCCCCGTCGAGGTGAAGACACCCGGTGGCGGTACCATCACCTTTGATACCGACGAAGGCCCCCGGCCCGATACAACCGCAGAGGTCCTCGGTGGCCTGCGCCTTGCCTTTGGCTCCACCCCAAAATTGGGTGGTGTCTGCACGGCGGGCAATTCCAGCCAGACCAACGACGGCGGCGCGGCCTGTCTGCTTGCCAGCGGCGAAGCCGTCAAAGAGCACGGCCTCAAGCCCCTGGCCAGAATGCGCGCTTGGGTCGTCAAAGCCGGTGAACCCAAATACCTGGGACCGCCCCAGGTGCCCGCTATCCATGCGGCGTGCGAG
Source organism: Candidatus Hydrogenedentota bacterium (assembly GCA_024280935.1). Classification (GTDB taxonomy): domain Bacteria; phylum Hydrogenedentota; class Hydrogenedentia; order Hydrogenedentales; family JAEUWI01; genus JAEUWI01. Next base: position 1,778 of record JAJRPE010000442.1, on the reverse strand, counting down.
ATGGCCGGGATCAAACCCGAAGACATCGGCCTCGTCGAATGCAACGAAGCCTTCGCCACGCAGACGATTCACGTCGTCCGCGAGATGGGCTTTTCCGAAGACATCGTGAACGTAAACGGCGGCGCCATCGCCCTGGGCCACCCCCTCGGCTGCACCGGCGCGAAGCTCGTCGCCACCTTGCTCCACGAAATGAAGCGCAAGAGTATCAAGTACGGCTTGGTGACCATGTGCATCGGCGGCGGCATGGGCGGTGCCGGTATCTTTGAGCTGTGTGAGTAGCCCGCGCTGAGAAAAATGTAGGATAGCCGTCCCGGCTGTCAAAGCGCCCGAAAAAGAATGTAGGACGGGCGTCTCGCCTGTCACCACGCCCCGCTGGAACTAGTCCGACGGGGCGTTTTGTACGCGGACATGACAAAGGGGGTTGGGCATTCCTGCCTGACCCAAGGCGCACGCCAGGTGTCAAAGCGGGCGTAAAGTCCGTGATGTGGCGTCGCGTACCCAACGTGTTTTGTTGTTTGCGTTTCAACAGGGGGTTGGGCATTCCTGCCCGACATAAGGCGCACGCCAGGTGCCGAAGCGGGCGTAAAGTCCGTGATGAAGCGTCACGTACCCAACGCGTTTTGTTGTTTACGTTTCCAACAGGGGGTTGGGCATTCCTGTCCGACACAAGTCGCGCGTTGGGTGTCAAAGCGGGCGTGAAGTTCCTGATGAAGCGTCACGTGCCCAACGTGTTTTGTCGCCTGAATACCCAAGCAGCCGAATATGCCGACAGCGGGTTTCGGGAATTCTGGAACCTCTTGTGTCGGGCAAGAAAGCCCAACCCCCTTTCCCGTGAACGCCCACCCCGTTCCCACGCCCGACCCCGTCAGGAAACAACCTGCGGGTGCCACCTACACGCGCAGCCGGTTTCCGGCCAAGCTTGTGGGTGCGGGTTCGCGGCAGAGAACGTAGGCGTTTTCTGAGAGCTGAGGCGCGTGTCGCACGCTATCCGCAGTCGTCTCTGAATATTCCGGGCCTATCCCCATGGCCCGCATCCACAAAGCCACTCGTTCCTCGCGTCTGTGTAGGTGGCACCCGTCGCGAACTTGCATGGTGTCCGTGTATGGTTGCGAAAGACGTGTCAACGAACACAAGGCTCATCGGCTATGCTCATCCCGCAAATACTGGTTGTGATTCTCCGACCAGTCCGCACCAAGTTGTTCTGCCTTCCCGATGACACCCGCTAACTGCTCTGCCAGACTCGGTGCTGGAGTGGAATCATCTGTATTCATCGGCGCAGGTAGCACATCAACACGTACCCGCGTGCCGTCCGAAAACGGTGCTGGTTCGTCAAAGATCACCTTGCCCCGGTTATATGGCCCGTGTAGGTCATGTCCGCCTATCCTCTCTTTGCTGTGCGCTGACGTAGCAAGTATACCTGATCTGGAACGCGCTGTCGCACGTTCTGGTTCCCCGCGTTCGCGAGGATGACGGGGCTTTTGGAGGGTGTTGGTAATCGTGAAGGCGTTACGTGTGAATGAGCCGTCTTTCCTGGTCACTTCGTGACCATCACAGGCGAGATGCCCGTGCCACCCTGATCGCCCGTTCTGGTTTCCCGCGTTCGCGAGGATGACGGGACTCTTTTTTTGGGGTGCTGACCTTTGGGGGGCGGCACGGCATGCGTTCCGGTAGGGGGCCGTCATTGTCAAAAAACACGCTCGCGGGGCAGAAGTCCACCCCACGAGCGTCGAATTTTGCGACAGTTTTCCCGGCCTCAGTCGTTGCTTTCCAACAGGCTG
>JAJRPE010000441.1 GCA_024280935.1 Candidatus Hydrogenedentota bacterium | reverse complement strand
TGGAGCAGCGGCACGGTGAATACCCTCATCCTGCCGGGAGATACGGTCTGGGTCGATAATGGCGGATCCTCCGAATTGGAGTTTTCCGGCGGCACCTTCCTGCGCATGGCGGACGGCAGCAAGGCGGAAATCGTCGATCTGCCCCCAAGCGGCACGGCACGAGGCTGGATAGGCTCCTTCTACGTACAGCGCTTGAGCCGGAGCACGGGCGACTTCACCTTCTACACCCCCGCTGGAACCGTAGCGATTGAAAAAGATTCTTCGGTCCGCATCGATATCGTGAGCGAGGGCATCACCACCATCAGCACGCGCTGGGGCCGGGCTACGATTCGCACGGACGCAGGCGGCTCGGTTACGGCCCATGCCGGCAAGCGTGTATTTGTGGAAACGGGCCTCCTTCCTTCCCAGCCAAGCCCCTTTGATCGTTCCACGGAAGATGCCTTTGACCGCTGGAACCGGGAACGGGCCGAATTTCTCGCCACGGGCAGTACCCAAACGCCCTCTTCGGTACCCATCAACCAAAACACCCTTGGCGTGAGCGATCTGGATCGCTACGGCGAATGGGTCAATGTGGACAACACACCCTATTGGCGCCCCACCGCTGTCGTGGACTACACGCCCTACCGCTACGGATATTGGAACAACGTCCATAATGTCGGCAATGTGTGGGTGGGCAACTATCCCTTCAGCTACATCACTTCGCACCACGGCTACTGGGACTACAACGATGGTTACGGCTGGCTTTGGAGCTATACGCCCCAATGGAGTCCCGCCTGGGCCGCCACGGTGCGCTACGGCGACTACTTCGTGTGGGCTCCTGTCAACAGCCACTACTATCCCGTTTACCCCACCACCTCGGCCTACTTCAATATTGGCGGTGTCTCCTTCGGTTACTGGGGCAGCTCCTATGTCCATGTAAACAGCCTCTACAGCGGCCCAAGCTACGTAAACTACGCCTACAACGACACCTTCCGAAACTACTACGGTCATGGCAATACAACGATCAATATCTGGAATATCAACACCAACAACAGGCGACCCCAAGTACGGGTTCCCTACAACAACTCGGTCACGAATGTGCGCAATTACACCCCACGGCGGAGCATTCGCGGCGCCAGCACCTTCCAGGCTTCTGGACGGACCGCGACGGCGCGGGTGCAACGCCTGGAGTCCTCAAGCGGGCGCTCAACCTATAGCCGCGCCAGCCGTACCGGCAGCACGTTTACTCGCACGGCTTCTGCCCGCCCCAATGACACAAGCCGCTTGCGGACCGCACGTATCAACCAATCAACGCCCGACTACGCCCGGGCCACGCGGGGAAACCCCGTGCGCGCAACCAGTTCCCGGCCCCAAAGGAACAACGTTGCAACCCTGACCAATACACGAAGTGGTCGAAGCCGCCAGGGCAGCACAACATCACGCGATGCCTCGACAACACGGCGCACCCAGGCGGGAACCACGCCGTCCACACGCAGCAATAACCGGAGCACCACGAAACCACGGCGCACGGACATCGATCCACGCAGTGATTCCTTTAACGCCCGCACCCCCGTCACCACCTACCGCCGCACACCGGCACGCACCACCTCCAGCGACCGCGCAACAACCGCGACGCGCACCCCAAACCGGACCAGCACGCCCACGGCACGGACGCGCTCAAGCGAGCGAAGTTCATCCAGCCGAAGCCGCAGCACGGCAACATCGACGCACACCCCGACGCGCACGGTCATTCCACAAGCTAATCAGAGGCCCACACGGACCCGCACGCAGACATCGCCCTCCGCACGCGCCACAACGGGCAGTCGCACTCGGACTACACACGCGCCGCGCGTCACCCAGCCCACGCGGAGTTCCGTGCCAAGCCGGACGACCTCCCGGCAAAGCACAACGCGAAGCAGGAGCTCCGCACCAACGCGATCCGTGGCACCACGCCAGAGTACACGCCAGCAACACACCGCGCCGACACGCTCTGTGGCACCACGTCAATCCCGCAACGTTGCTCCAAGACGCAACAGTGCCCCAAGCGCTCGCTCCATGAACACCCGCCCTGCGCGACAAAACAGCATGCGATCAACGGCCCCAACCCGTTCAATGTCGCGAAGCAGCGTAAGCCGCCCGTCAACATCCCGCGGATCATCCCATTCAGGGCGTTCGCACAGCAGTTCGCGGGGCCGATAATCCCTTATGACCATCGAACGGATTCGACGGACTTTAACTGAAGAAGGAATCATCGCCATGAAATACTTCTTGGAATACCTAAAAACCCACAGACTTCATGCGGCGCTCATCCCCACAGCGCTCCTGCTGGCCGGATGCCCTACCATCACTGGCATCCCCGGCACAGGCAGCGGCGACTTGGGCCAGATCGAATACGACGCGGGCTTCGTCGTGGGCTTTGCGGAAGACGGCGAATATTGGCAAGGCTTCAATGACAGCTATGACACGGTGGACGGCGGCGACATTTACTACACAGGCAGCCAGATTCTCCAGGTCGAAGATCCCGCTTATGACGCGGGCTATTACGATGGCGTGTGGTATGCCTACAACGATGGCTACTTCGTGGCCTACGACTACGCCTTCGCCATCGGGTTCAGCGAGGGCTACGACATCGCCTTCAATGTCAATTGGGAAAATTTCCTCCTGGCCGATATACACGTGGAATGGCTGGATGGAGGTTTCACTGACGGCTACAACGATGGCTTCTCGGAAGGCCGCATCCTGGGTGCCTCTGACTACGTGGATGGACTCCCCTTCGACTGGCTCGATGCCCTGATCTTCTATCAGGCCAGCGAGGACAACAACATCTATTTCGAGAACATCGATTTGGGTACCGGCCCCTTTGGCCCCGTGGTGATTTACGAATACGGCACGGACCCCAACGACCTCATCAAGAGCAAGGCCCGACGGGACCTGCGCAAGGGACGCAGTTCGCTTCCAACCTTGCGCAATAAAAGCACCAAGCAAACGGAAGCACCGGCGCTAAGCTACAGGGCATTGACGGAAGCGGCCCAGTCGAATCTGACGGTGACGCCCACAGATACCCCGCGCAGCGATTGGAAGCTAAGCTTGAAGACTTCCTGGCTGGATCGAGTAAACGCCTACAACGCCGCCTACAGCAAAAAGTCCTACCGCCAGCGAACGACCCGCCACCTATAGAAACCTTCTTCTCCTGGCGCCTTGCGCCAGTTCCGCAGAAACGCCCTGCCGCAACCTTCTTGCCGCAGGGCGTTTTGTTGCGTAGAATGTGCATTCGAACCGCATGATGCACAACAAGCAACCACATAGGCTTCCAAAAAACGACCGTGAGGGTGCCACCCTCACGCGGAGGAGCGAAGCGGGGGAGCTTGCGGGTGTAAGGTTACGGAAGGTGTCTTGCGCTGTCGACTGAGATGTAGCGGGTGTCAGTAAGACCTCTTGGCGTTTTCTTGCTGACTCCAAGCGTCTCTTCGATACCCGCACCCGCAAAGCCACTCGTACCTCGTGTCTGTGAGGGTGGCACCCTTGCCGGTAACCCTCGAAAGGGCTGGCACCGTGTTTCACAAAAGAATTTGAGTCAAGCCAAAACAATAGGAACCCCAATCCATGGTCAAAACCGCCTCCACAATGCTTCCCCTGGGCACCCCAGCCCCTGAATTCAACTTGCCGGATGCCACGGGAAAGACCACGTATTTCTCGGATTTCAACGAGGAGCGGGGCCTGCTCGTCATGTTCATATCCAACCACTGCCCCTACGTCAAGATGCTGAGAAAAGAACTGGCAAGTTTGGGCAGGGCCTATCAGAAAAAGTGCATCAGCGTGGTGGCCATTGCTTCCAACGACGCAGAGAATTATCCCGAAGACGGCCCGGAGAAAATGGTCGAAGAGATTATGGAATTCGGCTACACCTTCCCCTACCTTTACGACGAGTCGCAGAACGTCGCCAAAGCCTACCACGCGGCCTGCACACCGGACTTCTTTCTCTTCGACGCTGACCGTCGCCTCTACTATCGCGGACAATTCGACGAAGCGCGCCCCGGCAACGGCGTGGCGGTAACAGGGAATGATCTCCGCAACGCGCTGGACCGCTTACTGGCAGGCGAATCCGCGCCGGAAGAACAGAAGGCAAGCCTTGGCTGCAACATCAAATGGAAACCCGGCAACGCGCCGACGTATTTTGGATAAACGAGACGCGCCACCAAGGAGGCGGACTTTCCTGTCCTGTATTGATACGCGCCCCAACGATTCGGTCGTGTGCCTCTACACCATGACACCGGATGAACGTTTCACTGTGGACCGCCACCCTGAACACGGCCAAGTCTCCTTCGCGGCAGGATTCAGCGGCCATGGGTTTGAGTTCTGGCCCCTCAATCGGGTCCATCCTCGCCGACTTGGCGATCAACGGACACACGGAGTCGCCCTGTGGTTTTCTTGGCTTAGACCGACTGGAATGGTGACGACCCACTGTATCGAAAGGCAAACCGTAAGGGTGCCACCCGTACGCGGGGGAGCGAAGCGGAGGAGCTTACGGGTGCAAAACATCAAAACCAGTATTACACCACCAAGAGAGTGAAACGGGTTCTTGACACGAGATTGCGGTCTGCACAATGAGTCTAGAGTTTCTCGGCAACTCCGCGCCCGCAAACTTAGCTGGGAACCGGCTGCGTGTGAGGCTGCCACCCTTATCGTGGTCCTTGAACGCGGCAATTCCTCTCCCCGCACAAGCAATGCACCCTCTTCATTCGGTACAATAGCGCGCTCGGACCATCCCGTTTTCGTGACGGGCCATTCCTTTTCATACTTTGCAGGAGCAGCATCCCTTGAATCCATTCCCCGGCATCCATACCAACACAAAATTTACCCACCAGACTTGGGATCGTATCGTACACATCGCTGCGTTCTCCGACTCCGATGCCGTAGAAATCGGTGGCGAGCGCGGTGTGGCGCTGGGCACAATCTCGCTACAACCGGCGCGGGCGGCCTCCGTCACGGGTGAGCAATTGACCCTGCTGCTGCGGCTCTATCCCAAGCGGGTTGAAAGCGCGACGCAGCTCCTTTCCAAGGGCATGGACCAGTACAGCCTTTTTCAACAGGATGCCGAACACCTCGCGTTCGAGATCACCACCAAATGCACCCACACGCTCACAGTCGCCCTTCCCGGTGACTGGTACGATCAGTGGCACACCGTGGCGGCGGTCTACACGGGCAAGAACCTGCAACTTATCATTGACGGTACCCTCCTCGGCGAAGCGCCTGCCTCCGGTGAGATTCGCTATGCACCCGGTGCCCTGCTGCTGGGCAAGCACGCCTTCCGCGAGACGACGGGTGCGGGCATTGTTGCGGCGCTTCAGCTCTATGACACCCCACGAACACCCGATACGCTGGGCCATGCCTGGGAGGAGCCGACTGAGGGCTGTCTGCTCGATCTGCGATTTGATGATTTAACCCTCTTCGAATCACCCTCGGACAAAACAACGACCGAGCCAAGCCATCCACCGACAGCGACAGCGTGGCAGGAGGCCCTGAACGCGTGGCAGGCAGACGATGCCATGCTTCTCAGCGGCGCGTTAACCTGGAAAACGCCGCCGGACACCGACTGGCAGGACGTGATGATCGATTGGGAAGTAAGCGCGGACGGCAACACCCTCAGTTCAGGAACGTGCCCCTTCGACTGGAACAGCGAAGACCACACGGCCCAAGTCCGCCCGGACTACCCCATGCCCGACCCTGGCCCCGGAACGGTATACTGGCTGACCTTGTATTTCATCAAGAAATCGGGCAGTGATTCGGCCCCAATCGGCTGGAAACAATTCCGTTTGCCCATCGGCCAACCGTCCCTGCCCGGCCCCCTGGTCTCGTCCTTCCCACCCGTCGAGATCAGCGAAAAAGACAATACAGGGTTCTTCCAGGGCGAGAATTTCGCTATCGCCATCGACTTTCCCACCGCCACGATTACCTCCTGGAAAATAGACGACGAAGAACTCCTTGAACTGGGTCCCATCCACCAACTGTGGCGTGCGCCAACGTGGCAGGAAGTTGCCCCCCGCAACGACGGGGAAGGCATCGCGCTCCTGTGGAGCCGCGCCGGACTGGCGGAAAACATCATGGGCGTCACCGCCATGGAGGCCGTGCAGGACACGCCCGCTCGGGTATGCCTCCGCTTCAAAGGGCTAATCATCCGGCGAAACAGCGATGTGCTCTTCGAGATTGAGCGCGAATACGCCATTCACGGCAACGGCGAAGTTGTGTTGACCCAGACGCTCCTCCCCAAGACTTCCCTGCCCGCGCTGGGTCGCCTGGGCCTGGAATTGCGCATCCCAAAGGACATGCGGGAAGTCACCTGGTTCGGCAAGGGTCCCAATGCGCTCTCGAAAAACAGCCAGCCCTGGGATATCCTGGGCCGATATCAGGCCAACGTGGAGGACACCATCCCCACAATGGACTGGTCCTGCGAATGCGGCCACAAATCGAACACCCAATGGCTCACGATGCGAAACAAGGCGGGTCGCGGACTTTATCTCGGAAGCGACACGCCCTTCACCGCCACCGTCTCTCCCTACAGCACGTTTCAGCTCAGCGAAGCCCTCCATGGCGACACCCTCACGCCAGACAGCGCCTTCACGCTCCACATCGATCACTCCCTTAGCTATTCCGACGATGACGCTACCAATGGAGAAGGCGGCCCAACGGAACCCGTCACTACCCAACTCCGCATGAGGGCGCTCTTGCCCGAAGACCAGGCTCCGTGGGTCTATCTCAAAGTGGGCACGCCCCGCGAAAATGAAGACGGGTGATGCCAAGGCGGCAAACACGACGACGCGCTGTTCGTGCGTTCAATGGACGACATAGGCTACCCTCTTCCTACATAATATCGTTTACGAGCCGACAAGGCTCCCCTCCTCGGAGGGGAACATAAAGGCGTTGACCACGCCAACAACAACGTGTCATGACCACTTGGATATCTACAATGTCCATAGCATTAATAGACCGAAAAGGAACACCCCATCATGCTGAAACGATTCGCGGCGCTCTTTGCGGGCGCTCCCCCAAAAGAAGGTCATTCCGGGCCGGAGGCTATCCAGCTGGCGACCTGCACGATCCTCCTCGAAGCCGCCCACATCGACGACGACTTCACCGAGGCGGAGCGGCGCCATATCCTTGACGTGCTTCGGGAGCGCTTTGACCTGTCCACCGAGGAAGCGCTCGAACTCATGGAGGCATCGTCCCATGCACGGGAGCAGAGCACCGGCCTCTACCGCTTCACGCGGGAGATCAATTCGAATTGCACCGTGTCCGAAAAACTGCGCTTCGTCGAGGAGATCTGGCGCATCTTCTATTCCGATGGCGTTCTGGACGGCCACGAAGACCACCTGGCCCGAAAACTCGGCAAACTGCTCAATCTCAACCACCCCCAATTGATCGACACCAAAATTCGGGTGAAAGAAGAACTCAAGTCGTAAGCGTGTGGCCGCTCAACAGATCTCACAACCCCTAACCGACAGCGCATCTTCATTCACAAGAAAGGGCACCCAATTGGGTGCCCTTCTGATGCGCTCATAGTCAGGTATGGTGGCTACTGAATCCGGGCACGCTCGCCCTTGCCGCCGTTCCACGTTCCGCCGCCGTTGAACTTATACCGATAGGTCTCCCGGCCATCCTCCCCCGTTGGGATAGTAGCCGATTCCGCCTGTGCTTCGGTCCGCGTGGGCTTGCG
>JAJRPE010000440.1 GCA_024280935.1 Candidatus Hydrogenedentota bacterium | reverse complement strand
TTGCGCGGCGTCTGCTAAATGCGGGTGCCAATGTCAGTGCCCGGTTTTCCAACAAGGAAAAACCTGCGGAGATGGCCGAGCGCCAGGGCCACACCGAACTCGCGGCCTATCTGCGCAAACGGGAGAAGCGGCTTGCAGCCTGCATGGATATTCTTGAAGTCGTGGCCCGGGGCGATCTTGCGCGGATAAAGGAGATTGTGGCCCAGGTCCCGCGAAGTGTCAACGTACACTCCAAGCGGAGTCGATGGACCCCCCTGCTTATTGCGGTTCGTGCGACGCAGTTGGAGATCGCGCAAACACTGCTGGAGCATGGTGCCGATGTACACGCCCGCAGTAGCGAAGGCAAGGCGGCTATTGCCTACGCCGTGGACACCGGTAATCTGGCCATGGTGAAGACCCTCTTGGAGGGTGGTGCGCGCACGGACCAGATCGATACCAGGGGAACCGATCTTAAGACCTATGCTGAGGCGCAGGGGCAGGCTGCTATCGTTGCTTTTGCCGATTCCTTTGTGGTGCAGCAAGCGGCAGGGTATGCGCTGTTCCAGGCCGTAAAGGAAGATGACCCGCCCCTGGCCCTGACTATCCTGAAGGAGCATCCCGGATGCGTTGATGCCCGGACGCGGCACGAGCGGTGGACCCCCTTGCTTCAAGCAGCCCGGGCTGACAATCTGGGGATGGCACGCCTTCTCATTGAGTATGATGCCCAAGTGAATCTTTGCAACAGCCGGGGTATGAGTCCGCTTATGTACGCCGCCCGCACGGGCAATCTGGACCTGGTTCGGCTGCTTATTGACCATGGTGCTGACGCACGTCCCCGTTGCCACGATGGGAAAACGGCCTGCGAATTTGCCTTGGGCCTGGGCCACGCCCGCGTGGTGATGCTGCTTCAGGAAATAGAGGCCCAGCTTTCAGATTTGTCGCAGGCGGGATTTCCCGGTGAGTCCAAAGCCGACACCTCGACGGATGAGAGTGGGCGGGCGCTTGATATCTTCCAAGCGGTGCAGGAAAATGATATGAAACGGACGAAGCAAGTGCTCCACTATTGGCCCAAGAGTATTGGGTTGCGCTGGGGGGCATCGGAGTTGACGCCGTTGCACATGGCCATCAGCGCGGGCAACCAATCCATCGCCCAATTGTTGATCGGGGCGGGTGCTGACGTGAATGCGCCCACGCGAGAAGGACGGACCCCGTTGCATCAGGCTGTGGGCCGTGCCGACGCGGCACTGGTGGCTTTGTTGATATCGCACAACGCGGATATGGACATTCTGTCCCAAGGACAATCAGCCCTTCGCACGGCGGAGGCTGCGGGCTACACCGACATTGTGGAAGTGCTCGAGAAGACGCGTTCTGACCTCGATTCGTGAAACCCTTGAATCATGCTCCAAAATGTGTACAATAGGGCTTTTCCCACGAAGGCATGAGGTTGCAGACCCTGTTCGGGCAGGAAGAGCAGGATGTCTGCGGGCTGCGCCCGTATATTGAAAATTACAAACGGAGAAGCATAATGAGTCAGCAGATTGACCACGTTCTGGAAGAAACCCGGTTGTTTGATCCGCCCGCAGCGTTTGCGGCTGGGGCATCGGTCGCCTCGCGGGAGGCCTATGACGCGCTCTATAAAAAGTCCGTTGAGGACCCCGATGCCTTCTGGGCCGATGTGGCTAGCGAGTTGCACTGGTTCAAGAAATGGGATCGGGTTTGCAACAAGGACAACGCGCCTTTCGTCAAGTGGTTTGAAGGGGGCACGACCAATGTGGCCTACAATTGCCTGGATCGCCATCTCACGACAGCCCGCAAGAACAAGGCCGCCATCATCTGGGAAGGCGAACCCGGTGATCAGGTTATCCTGACTTACCAGGAATTGCACCGGCGGGTGTGCCAGGCGGCCAACGGCCTGAAAAAGCTCGGTGTGAAGAAAGGGGATCGGGTAGCCATCTACATGCCGATGGTGCCCGAACTGGCTATTGCCATGCTGGCCTGTGCCCGCATTGGGGCCATCCATTCCATTATCTTTGGCGGCTTCTCCGCCACAGCCATCCGCGACCGTGTCCATGACTCGGATGTCAGTTGTATCATCACCGCCGACGGCGGTTGGCGGCGTGGCAGTGTGGTGCCGTTGAAGGCCGCCGTTGACGAGGCCTTGGAGAATTGCCCCACGGTCAAGAACGTGCTGGTGGTAGAACGCACCAAGAATGACGTCAGCATGGAGGAGGGCCGGGACCACTGGTGGCACGATGTCATGGCGGACGTTTCCGACGAATGCCCTGCCGAAGAGCTTGATGCGGAAGACCCCCTCTACATCCTTTACACTTCCGGGTCCACCGGCAAGCCCAAGGGCATTCTCCACACCACGGGCGGTTATATGGTGGGCACCTACCTGACGTCGAAGCATGTCTTCGACCTGAAGGAAGAGGACACCTATTGGTGTACCGCCGACATCGGCTGGGTCACCGGGCACAGTTACATCGTCTACGGCATTCTCGCCAACGGGGCCACCTCGGTCATGTATGAGGGCGCGCCCAACCATCCGGGGCCGGATCGTTTCTGGCAGATCGTGGATAAGTACAAGGTCAATGTTTTCTACACGGCTCCCACCGCTATTCGCGCCTTTGCAAAATGGGGCGATGAACACCCTGCGAAATACGACCTCAGCAGTCTGCGCCTCTTGGGCACGGTGGGCGAGCCTATCAATCCCGAAGCGTGGATCTGGTATCACGAGAAGATCGGCCGCAAGAATTGCCCTATTGTGGATACGTGGTGGCAGACCGAAACGGGCTGCATCATGATCACCACCTTGCCGGGTGCCATGCCCGCCAAGCCCGGTTCGGCAGGCGTGCCCTTCTTCGGGGTGCAGCCCGCCATCGTCACGGAAGAGGGCGAAGAAGTCGATGCGGGACACAGCGGTCTCCTCGTCGTCAAGGAACCCTGGCCTTCCATGCTCCGCACCCTTTACGGTGATGACGAGCGCTTCAAGGAGGTCTACTTCGAGAAGTTTGCGAAACAGGGCTGGTACCTCACCGGCGACGGTGCCTTCTGCGCGAAAGACGGCTACTATATGATCATTGGTCGCCTTGACGACGTGATTAATGTTTCCGGCCACCGCTTGGGGACCATGGAAATCGAATCCGCCCTCGTGTCCAGCGAGTTGGTCGCTGAGGCGGCTGTTGTTGGCTTTCCCCACGATGTGAAGGGGCAGGGCATCTGCGCCTTTGTTTCGTTGCGGGGTGATGCGGAAGTGGATGATGAAGCCAAGGAGAAGTTGCGGGCTCACGTGGCGCACGAAATCGGCGCGATTGCCAAGCCCGATCAGATTCGCTTTACCGATGCCCTGCCGAAGACCCGCTCTGGAAAGATCATGCGGCGTCTGCTTCGCGACATCGCGGCAGGCAACGAGACGACGCAGGATACGACCACCTTGGAAGACTTTAACGTGCTCGCGAAGTTGCGCGAGTCAGAAGCGTAAGAGGCCCGGGGACTGCCTCGCCCAAGACCACGTTGTGTTGGTGTGGCGCCCGTTTCGGCTGGCCTATCCACTAAGGTATGTCGTGGCACTTGGCCAGGCGGGGCTGTCCCAAAGAAGGATATTGGGCAGGCGTTCACTATCCGTGGCATCTTGGCCCTTAATAAATATGCCGACGGGTGCCACGGGTAGGCCTCTCAGGGCTTACCCGTGCAGTTACTATCAGTGAGTGTTTTGGGACAGCCCGCCTTCTGAAGAGGTATTTCCTACCTGAGAAGATGCGGCTGTCCACGATGCTTAGTTCGCTACGCCCGGCATCCTTGGGCGAGGCAGTCTCCAGGAGTTCACCATGCAAAACCCCGAACGCAACCCCTGGAAGACCCTTTCCAGCGAAGTAAAATACCAGAACCCCTGGATCAGCGTTCGGGAGGATCAGGTCATTCGGCCCGACGGGCAGCCCGGCATCTACGGGGTGGTGGATTGCCGTGTGGCGACGGGCGTGTTGGCGTTTAGCGAGGACGATGAACTCTATCTCGTCGGCCAATATCGCTATGCTCTCGGCTGTTATTCGTGGGAAATTATCGAGGGCGGCGCGGAGACCGGCGAAGATCCCCTGGAGGCCTGCAAACGGGAATTGCAAGAAGAGGCTGGTCTGGTTGCCGAGCGCTGGGAGCCTTTGGGCCACGAGATTCACCTGAGCAACTGTCACTCCTCGGAGCGTGGTTTTCTTTTTGTTGCGCACGGACTCAGCCACGTAGGCGCAACACCCGAAGGAACCGAAGAACTCCAGGTGAAGAAGGTCCCATGGCGTGAGGCGGTGTCCATGGTGGCGCAAGGGAATATCACCGATGCTTTCAGCATTATGGCAATTTTGCTGTATGACCGGCAGCGGGGATAGGAGTGCGGACTTTCCGGTCCGCAACAAAGACAACGTGACGCGGACAAATTCCGCTCGTAATCTTCCCTGCTCCCTGCGTAATGGCAAGGCGTGCTTTGCGACGGGTAAGAAAACCCGCCTCCTGAATCTTGGCAATGGTTACGAAATTAAAAATGAAACTTCGGTTGCCACGGTCAAGGCCGACAGAGCTTTCCCGTGCCAGGTCAGGGGCGGCGGGGGTTGTTGCCGACCCTACCACACTGCCTCATAGCCCTTTGCTGTTAGATTCCAGCGACGGCCATAGGTGTGAACCCGCTTCGTTTCCTGGCCTTCGGGATCCACCAGCGGCAACCCGGCATGGGTCCAGGCAAGGATGCTGCCCTTGAGGTTAAAGACCTCGAAGCCCTCCTGCCGAAGTTCTTCCGCATATTCGCCGCTACGGGCGCCGATGGTGCAATAGGCCACCACGGTCTGGTCGTGATACTGATCGCGTGCGGCCTCAAAAGTCTCTTGGGTGATCGCGCCCGGCAACATGGATACGGCCTGCTCCTCTGGGGTGCGGACATCCACCAGCACCGTTGGCCCGGCCTCTTGCAGGTCCAGTACGCCTTGGGGCGTTACCGCGTTTACGTTGGGGAAGGCCTGGCGGTAGTCCTGATAGATGGACTCGATTTTTTCCTGTCGGGTAGCGGAGGTTTGGGAAGGTGGTGCGACCGAACCGCAGGAGGCGAGCAGGAGTGCCGTGATGGCATGCAAGGCTGTACGGAAATAGGCTGAAGTTGACGCATCGGTTCGGTGGCGCAACGCGTTCATCGTGAGGACAGACGTTTGCGAATTTCCTCACAAACCTCCTCTGCGGGAATGCGTGCAACCTCGCCGTGATCAATTTCGCGCACGTGCTTTCTCACAGCGTGCGCCCATGCTTCGTCTATGTCTATGTCTATGTCTATGTCTAGCTCGTGAATATCTACCGAGTTTCCCATGCGATGAAATGTGCCTTTCAAGGCCAATCTTATCATATCGGGTGACCTCATCGTCGTCAATGGGATCTTTTCACAGGGCGATCGCATTAGAATCTAGCGCCAATCCCGTATGGTCAAAAAACTCTTCTGACGTGTAAGAGACTATCACAAAACGACTTGTGAGAACGTAAATCCTCGGATCTCAAACGGTTGATTTTGCTCCTGCCTGCTGAGATGATACTCTTTTTCATATAGAAGGAGTACCAAATCGTATGCTTGAGTTTCTTTTGAAGCCGTGGCACCTGATTGTTTTGGCCGCAGCTTCCCAACTCAATGGCGAGCAGCAACGCGCCATCGAATATCTACAAGCTGAAAACAGCGTGCTCAGGGAAAAGCTTGGCAAAAGCCGCATCCTGTTGAACGACGATCAACGGCGACGGCTTGCTCTCAAAGGTAATATTCTCGGCCGAAAAGCGTTATCCGAAATCGCGACCATCGTGATGCCCGATACCATTTTGCGTTGGCATCGGCAGTTGGTGGCCATGAAGTGGGACTACCGTGAACGAAGGAAAAGCACCGGAGGGCGACCGCGTACTGAGGCTGAGATTGTAGACCTCATCGTTCAAATGACAACCAAGAATCCGACTTGGGGCTATGACCGCATTGAGGGCGCGCTGAAAAACTTAGACTACACGATCTCCGACACCACGGTCGGAAACATACTCAAGAAGAATGGTATCGAACCCGCGCCGGAGTGTAAGCGAAAAACCACATGGAAGACCTTTCTCAAGGCGCACTGGGAAGTCATGGAGGCCGCCGATTTCACAAGCGTTGAAGTCTGGACGTAGCGGGGGCCGGATTCGAACCGACGAGCTTTGGATTATGAGCTGAATCCGACCCAAATCACTAAGCCCTTGAAATCTCTATAACTTACGACGACGCAACGAGTTCACCTCGTTGGCCTCACCCTTCCCATGTAAGCATTCGTTTAACCCACACGGGCATCAGAGGCTAGCCTTGTGCTTGAAGTGTTTGTCGGAAGTGTTTGTGTAGGGGGTAGAGGTATATGTTTTTGACGGGTGCGGCGTTCTGGTGCTGGCGGTCGAGTTTTCCGCGG
>JAJRPE010000439.1 GCA_024280935.1 Candidatus Hydrogenedentota bacterium | reverse complement strand
GTCATCCAGCGTCTTCGGGTTCAGGGTCCAACTCAGGACCAGTTCCTTGCCCGGTTTACGGCCCCAGAATTCGGCGATGTTGAGACCGGTCGCCTTCCCAATCAGATCATGGAGGGCGATGTCGATGCCCGCCTTGGTAATGGGCGCGCCGGTGGAAAAGGAATTGGCCACTTCGCGATTCATCACGTCATGGATACCCTTGATATCGAAGGGATTCCGTCCGATGATGATGGGAGCCAGATAGCGTTCGATGGTGCTGACGGCGCTTTCCAGCGTCTCATAGCTCCAACGGGGCACGGGAACACTTTCGCCCCAGCCCACCGTGCCATCGTCTGCGGTTATCTTGACCAATACAGCGGGACGCCCCGTTCCCGAAGGGCCTTCAAAGAACTTAAAGCGCATCACGGTCGGATAAATAACAGGGAATACTTCGACGCGCTCGATGCGCACGGGATTGCTTTGCGAGGCCAGTACCTTTTCGCTCAATGCCATGCTTGTAACTCCCACCAATCCAGCCCCGATAAATTCGCGGCGGCTCCAGGCATTCGTTTTTCTGTTTGTTTCCATGAAATAGCCCTTTCAAGGTCCATAAGCATTCACGGGGCGCTCAGGGACTGACACGCCCCGAACAGCGCGGATTATTTTCGTTGACACGAAATAGCACGTATCCTCTTGGCTCAACGGCAAGCACGTTAACGGGCGCGGCTGTCCCGTCGTTGGCGGAAGATCCACGGATTTCTCCGCCAACGACAGCCTCGGACCTTTGGGTAACCTTGCTTCCACAAGAGTCCGTGATAAAGTCGTACACCTCTTGCATACCGGAGGTGCTTGGTCCGTGTCAGTCCCTTATTACCCTGTGAACGCTTACTAATATCATGCCAAGTATGGGAACCACGGGAAGCGCCAAGTGAATTAGTCGAGCAATTCGATGGCTTTGTCCAGCAGGACATCTTTTCCATCCTGATACATGGCTGATGCGTTGCTTCTGTCCAAGGCGAATACGGTATCAGGTTCTACGCCACCCGCGCCCGTGCCATCGGAAACCCCTTGTATCGCACCCGATTCGTCCAGCGAACGGCGGGTCGGGTACATCACCGAATAGCCACCGGGAATCGTGAGGTCGGTATCGGGAACGCCCGGCGAGGCACAGGTTCCTGTCTCACCGAATACCCGAACATTTTCCCGCCCTTTGAGAAAGCCCGCCAGAGATTCGGCAGGTCCCATGGTATAGGCATCGACAAGCACCACCACCGGCCCCAAAAACGCGAACGCTTCCGGCTCGATATAGACCGTGTCTTCGCTTTCAACAAGATAGATCTCCAATTCGCTATCCCACACAGCGGGTGTCTCGAAGAAGGCCTCCTCCGCGACCAAGGCACCAAGCATCTTCGGCACCAAAGAACTGTCCCCCCCCTGTGTGCCACGCAAATCAAGAATCAGGCCCGGTGCTTCTTCGTTGGCCCCAAGCCGGATGGCGGCATTGAATTCCCGTGCGGGAAAAGGCGTGGAAAACGTCGGCGCTATCGCCGCGATGCGGATATATCGATAACCGCCCGCCACAACCCGGGTCTTAACGGGGCTGTCGAAAAGGTCCAGCGGCTCCCACAAGGGGCGGGCCATGGGAAGGGTCTCATAATCATCCACCGCCAAGACCAGCGCGACGGTGACTTGTTTGGCGTCGCCAGGATTCATGTAAGTGATGGAATGGGTGGTACCTTCGGGACCCCGCGTGAGCCAAGCCAGTTGCTGGCGATGCAGCACGTCAGGCGTACCCGCCGTGCTTTCAGCCCAGAGCACATTGGCATCCGCCAGCGCCTCCGCCACAGGCTTCCCATCCCACGCGAAGACCGTGGCCCCCCAGGCGATGTCCGCAGCGGCGGCAGGCCCGTCTTCCAGAAGCCCGCACACGATGACACTGTCATCGGCCAACTGGACCAAGGCAAGGCCCGCCGATGCGCCCACATCGGCATCACGAAGAACATCGTTCAGATCAATGTGTACATTCGAGTCGGGAATGGAACGGACATAGGCGCGAAGAGCGCGGTACCAGCCTTCCTTATTATCCTCTTCCTCGGCGGCAAGCACTTGGGCAGCGGTGGTGTCGTATAAGGAAGCCCAATCGATATTCTTGTGATCGCCATAGGCATATTCGCGTACCAGGCGTTCGTGAAGGATACGGAAGGCCTTGCTCCAGGAACGGCCACGCAGGTCGTTTTCAACGCGCAGCACGGCGGGCAGGGGAATGTCGAGCATAGGCACTTCCAGCCCAGCAACGGGAATCCGCGCGGTGGTGCAACCGCCAAGCAGCAGCGGTGAAAGACATAGCAAGCCGAGGGCGACGCACCCGAATCGGAAAACATTTTTGCGCTTATTCATACAACAATCCTGACATGGTTCTGTTGCAAATGCCCCCGCAAACTCTTCGCACGCCAAATCAACCCAAGACGAAACGGCACCGCAGGGTTCCGCCCATTACCATAGCATATTGTCGCGCCCCCCAAAAAATAATGTGTGCTTGACATTATATACAAAGGCTTTGACATACTCCCGCCGAACACTCTCGGTCTGTTCCGTATAAAGCGAATAAGACCCCCATTTATCACGCGGAGACATCGTCATGAGCGCATCTATCTCCGGCTGGAAAGACAAGGTACTTTTCACGCCCGGCCCCCTGACCACCAGCCAAACCGTGAAACAGGCCCTCCTCCGAGATCTGGGTTCCCGTGACCATGAGTTCATCGAACAGGTTGCCGATATTCGCCGTCGGCTCCTCGCCATAGGGCAGGCATCCCCGGACGACTATGTGGCGGTGCCCATGCAAGGCAGCGGCACCTTTTCCATTGAGGCCGTTTTTGCGTCAACCGTTCGACCGGACGGCAAGGTGCTCCTCGTAATCAACGGGGCCTATGGGCAGCGCATGGCAAAAATGTGCGCCATGCTCGGCATCGACACGGAACAACTCATCTTTCCCGAAAACCAGGTGCCCGATCTGGACAAGATCCGGGCGGCGCTGGACGCCGATGACACGATTACGGATTTAGCCACGGTCCATTGCGAAACAACGACAGGCATCATCAATCCCATAGAGGCCATCGGCGCCTTGGCGAAAGAATTTGGCTTGTCCTACTTCGTCGATGCCATGAGCAGCTTTGGCGCCGTCCCGCTGGACTTGGCGCAAGCCCAGATCGACTACTTGGTTTCTTCGGCCAACAAGTGCATCGAAGGCGTTCCCGGTTTTGGCTTTACCCTCGCTCGTCGCTCCGCCCTGGAGGCCACGGAGGGTTGGTCCCGTAGTCTTAGCCTGGATCTGCTGGCCCAGTGGCGGGGCTTGGAGGCCAACGGCCAGTTCCGCTTCACACCGCCGACACACGCCCTGCTGGCCTTCCATCGCGCCCTGGTGGAGCTGGCGCAGGAAGGCGGCGTCGTTGGCCGGGGCGCACGGTATGAGGCGAACTATCGCTGCCTCGTCGAAGGCATGGCCCGGCTCGGATTCACCGAGTATCTCGACCGCAGCCTTCAGGGCTATATCATTACCTCCTTTCTCTACCCGGAGCACCCGAATTGGGACTTCACCACCTTCTACAATCTGCTGAATGAGCGCGACTACGTCATCTATCCGGGCAAGGTAAGCAATGCGGATTGTTTCCGCATTGGCAACATCGGGCGTATCTTCGTCGCCGATGTCAAGGCCCTCTTGGCCGCCATGGCCGATGTCTTGGTGGAGATGGAAATCTACATAAGTGACTGAAGAGACATAAGGGACCGGAGTAACCGCGGCTTCTGGAACGCGACATTACATGCTTTCCCACACGCCAACGCACTCACACTTGAAACTCGGTGCGTGCCGTCGAGTCCCTTAGGTCTCTCCCGTCCCTTCGGTCCCTGAAAAAGTTAAAAACAAGCACCCCCACCCTCAACAAGGAGAAATTCCATGGAATTTTACACCCAACGTCAATACCGAGGCCCCCTGAAGGCGGCTATCTTTGACTGGGCGGGCACCACAATTGACTACGGCTGCTGTGCGCCTGCGGGAACCTTTCAAGATCTCTTCCGGCGAAACGGCATTGAGGCCACCATCGCGCAGGCCCGGGAACCCATGGGCATGCACAAGCGGGATCACATCGCAACGATGCTGGCCATGCCCGAAATAGCCCGCCAATGGGAAGCGGAACACGGCTCCCCCCACTCGGACGACGACGTGACCCGCCTGTTTGAGACCTTTATCCCTCTTCAATTGAAGGCCCTGCCGAACTTTCTCGATATTATCCCCGGTGTCGTGAACACGGTGGATGCCATGCGGGCACGCGGCATGAAAATCGGCGCGACCACGGGCTACAACGAAGAAATGATGGGATTCTGCCAGGAAGCGGCCACCCGCGAGGGCTATGTTCCCGACGTGAGTATCGCGGTTACCCAGGTGCCCGCAGGACGGCCCGCCCCGTGGATGGCCGTCAAGGCCGCGATGGAGCTCCAGGTCTTTCCATGGGAATCTATCGTGAAAATCGGGGACACCGTAACCGATGTGCTGGAAGGTCTGAACGCGGGCATGTGGACTATTGCCCTGACCAAGCAAGGAAACGAAGTGGGTCTTTCCCGCGCCGAAGTCGAGGCCATGGCTCCCGGTGATCTCGCTCCCCGCGTAGAACGGGCCACACAAAAGCTGGCCCAGGCGGGCGCCCACTATGTCGTGGAAAGCGTGGAGGACATACCGCCCTTGCTCGATACCATCGAAGAACGCCTGGCCCGTGGCGAACGCCCCTGATAGCCTGTGCTATACTGGCGCGGCATTTTTGCGCAGCAGCACCGTCCACGCCATCCCACGAGGTACCCCATGAAATTTCATCTCATGCGCCCACTCCTGTTGACCATTATCCTACTCTCGGTACATCCAGACAGCCGGGCAGCCGAGCCTGATGGCACCGCTATACCTGACCCAAGCGAACGGCTGCTGGCAGCATCCACCTTCCTGAGCGAACATCCTGCATTCACCGTGGATATTGATATGGCGCTCAAAATCGAAAAAGAAGATGGCGCGTCCGATGGAATCGAGTTAACCGCAGCGCTTGCCTTCGCCGGGGACAAACAGGCCCGATTTCGCGTCGATACACCCGATGGTCCCATGGAGCTTTATGCCTCCGACGAGCAGAGCTTTCTCTACCTGAGCAAGGAGAATCAATACGTGGATGGGGCCGTGCTGGGTTCCCGCGAAAAATCACTGACTGCCATGCCGGGCGGTCCCTTTCGGAGCGCGCAATTCCTGTTGAGTGACATGCTCCATACCGCGCCCGCATTTCAAAAAACACTCAAGAATGCGACGGTTGAACAATGGGACACCCTCCCTTTGGCTGGCAGTGACCAGATTCACCTGGGTGGTATCGGGGTCGCAAGTGATTTCTGGATTCAGCAAGACGGCGCACCACTCTTGCAGAAGTTCTTGTTGGACCTCACGGAACTCGCGGTTCAGAGCGATCCCGACATTAAGCTTGTTACGGTCGCCTACACCTTTAAGAATTGGAATTTGGAACCGGAATTTGCAGCAGACCACTTCACCTTCAAGATTCCAGAGGGTGCCACGGCCTACACGCCGCAGCAGCCCACGCGACCAACAGACCCCATGGTCGGAAACCCGGCCCCCAACATCAACGCGCCAATCCTGACCGGCGGCACCCTTGATTTGGGATCCCACAAAGGAAAGAATGTCGTCATTATTGATTTCTGGGCCTCCTGGTGCGGCCCGTGCCGCATCGGATTGCCCATCGTTACCCGGGTCGCCGACCGCTATAAAGACAAAGGTGTCGTCCTTTACGCGGTCAATATCGGGGAAGACGAGGCCACCGCACAGGCCTTCGTCGAGCAATCGGGCCTGACGGCTACCGTGGCGCTGGATACGAAGCGCGTTGCCCAGGAAGCCTACGGGGCCAACAGCATCCCCAGAACCATAATCATCGACAAGGAGGGCATCGTGCGCGAAGTCCACGCGGGCGTTAGCCCAACCTTGGAGCAAGACCTCGATAAGCTGCTCGCGGAACTCACAGAATAGAGTCCCCGCCTGACAGAAAAGCGTTATGCACAACAGCCTGAAGGACAAGCGAATGTACCGCCCGTTGTCGATAATTGGACTTCCCGTTATTGCGGTTCTTATCTCTTTTTCGCTCCCTTCCCTGGCGAAAGACTCTCCGTCGCCAACACAAAGCCTGCTTATCGAAGCCGAAAGTTTTGACGATATCGGTGGGTGGGTCATTGATCAGCAATCTATGGATCAGATGGGTTCCCCTTATTTGATGGCCCATGGATTGGGGCGACCAGTCAATGATGCGACGAAACAGATTAACATCGAAGTTGGTGGCAAATACCGCCTTTGGATTCGCACCCGAGACTGGGTAGCGCCCTGGAAAACCGCGGTAACCAAGGCCGCCATGAAGGCTGTCGGCACTCCGGGCAAATTCCAGTTGCTTATCGACGGCGTTCCAGTGCCGACCGTGTTTGGTACGCAGGGGGCGGAATGGGCCTGGCAAGATGGCGGTGTCGTTACGCTCAAAAAGGGAAAAACACCTTTCGCCCTCCGGGATCTCACCGGTTTCAATGGCCGCTGCGACGCGATTATTCTCTCCACCGACCAGAGCTTCATCCCCCCAAACACAGTGGAAACGCTACAGCCACTGCGCCAGAAACTGCTTGGAATTACCGAGACGCCGCGCGATGGCGGTGAATACGATCTTGTCGTTGTTGGCGGTGGCATTGCGGGCATTTGCACGGCCATAAGCGCGGCCCGAAAAGGATGTCGCGTCGCCCTTATTCAGAATCGCCCGGTGCTGGGCGGCAACAACAGTTCGGAGGTCCGGGTTGGCCTCTCCGGCTTGATTCGGCAGAAACCCTACACGAACCTGGGTAATCTGGTGGATGAAATTGACCCTGTGGGCCACTGGGCGCTCTGGGATGCCAATAAG
>JAJRPE010000017.1 GCA_024280935.1 Candidatus Hydrogenedentota bacterium | reverse complement strand
GCCACCTTCTCTACGGACAGGGGCGGGCTTTTTTGAGGCATTTCCGGGGCCGCTCCATCCGCATCGGGGCGAAGAACCTTCAGGAGCGGGCTTTCTTCCGGGGCACCGGGAATGACCTTGCCGCTTGCTTTCAGGTCGAATTCGGTTGCCAGGGAAAACTTACCCTTCTTGACGTTGGGCTGATGGCACTTAACGCACCGTGCCTCGAAGATGGGCGCGATGTCCGTAATAAAGTCGGTAGCCCCGGTCCTGACGACAAGCATGAAGGCCACAGGGAGCAGCATGAGACAGATCCCACTTCGGTGGGCGGGAACGGTTCGTCGTATCGAGAGTGCCATAAGATGCTCCATACAAGCTGCGAGGAAGGGTCCATGCTACCTGCGGGGCACCATCAGTATCAATAAGGGGGTAGGACCCGCCAGGGCTTACTGTTCCAAAACGAAAAGCTGATTAAATTATAATTAAATTATAATTTAGTTGACACTAAATCGCATTTCGGGTTAGAATTACTTAGACGTTAGTGTTGCCTTGAATTTGAATGACCAATACAGGGTGGTGCCTCGCCTCATCAGGCTGAATAACGGTTTCGGAGTGTTGTGATGAATGCCTTGATAGAGCCGATTAGAACAGGGACAAGGGTCCAAACACTGGCCGATATACCTCCAGGAAAGGAGTCCTGGGTCGCCCGTGTGAATGCTCAGGGTCTCTTGCGCAGACGTTTGCTTGACCTGGGATTCGTGCCCGGTTCAAAGATCTGCACCCTTTTGGAAGGTCCCCTCGGGGGGCCTACGGTCTTCCGCGTACGCGATACCAAGATCGCCTTGCGGGCCTCCGATGCTGCGTTAATCGAAGTGTCGGAGCGGGGCATCGATGAACCCGCGTCGCCCGGACCGCCCAATTGTGGGGCAGGATGCCGCACCTGTTCGGTCCAGCGGAGTGCCTCTGGAGCAGCACCGCCGGATGGCAAGGCCCACTTTGTGGTGGCGTTGGCGGGCAATCCAAATACCGGAAAAAGCACCGTGTTCAATGCGCTAACGGGGCTGCGCCAACATGTGGGCAACTGGCCGGGTAAGACGGTGGCGCGTGCAGAGGGATGGTGGCAGCACGGAGATTTTCGCTTTCAGGTCGTGGACCTGCCGGGAACCTACTCCCTCTTATCGACTTCTACCGACGAAGAGATTGCCCGGGATTTCGTGGTCTTCGGCGCACCGGACTGCACCGTCATTGTCGTGGACAGCACCGCCCTGGAGCGGAATCTGAACCTTGTCTTACAGATACTGGAAATCACCGACCGGGTCGTAGTGTGCGTGAATCTCTTGGATGAAGCCCGCGCAAAAGGCATCCTGATCGATCTCGACGGCCTCCAACAACGTCTGGGCGTGCCTGTGGTAGGCACGACCGCACGTTCAGGCAAGGGCTTGGATGTGCTGAAAGAGGCCATCCTCGGGATAGCGGCGCGCCGCATCGACACCGAGCCGTTAAGCGTTCCTTACGAACCGGAACTTCAGCAGGCTATCGATGAATTGTTGCCTGGCATTGAGCGGGCCTTTCCGGGGCTTCCCAATCCGCGTTGGATTGCGCTGCGCCTCATCGATGCCGGGGATGCACGCTTGCGCGACGAAATTGAGAGCGGCACGTTGGCTGATCTGTCCGGCAGAATTGGCGAAGCCTCGCTCGGCGGGGCCATGTCGCCCACGCGAAAGCTGGAACGGCCATGATCGTCTTTGAGAAAGTATGCGTACAATGAACAACCCGGAAGTCATGGAACTCCTGAAACATGCCGATGCCTTGCATCAGCGCTTCGGCGCATCGGTTCACGACAAGGTATCGGAGTCGACCTATAAACTTGCCCGCGAGGTGGCTTCCGCCAATGTCAGTCATGACGGACGGCAGCGCTTCGACTGGGAGTTGCGCTTGGACCGCCTGATCACCTCGAAGTTCTTTGGGGCGATACTCATGGTGGCACTGCTGGTGGGGATATTCTGGATCACTATCACGGGTGCAAACGTGCCGTCTGCCTTCCTGGCGGGCATCCTGATAGAGGAGGGCGGACTGTCCAATTGGCTCCACCAGTATTTGGGGGTAGAACAAGTTCCCTGGCTCCTCTCCATGAGTCTCTACGAATGGTTACACCTTGGCTTCAGCGCCGTACATGCACCCGCGTGGTTGACCGGATTTCTGCTGGATGGCATGTACCTTGCCCTCGCATGGGTCGTTGCCGTTATGTTGCCGCCTATGGCTATTTTCTTCCCGCTCTTTACTCTGGCGGAGGATCTCGGTCTACTCGCTCGCATCGCCTTTAACCTCGACGGATTGCTTCGGGCTGCCGGTGCCCATGGAAAGCAGGCCCTGACGATGGCCATGGGCTTTGGTTGCAATGCGGCGGGGGTGATCGCGTGTCGTATCATTGACTCCCCCCGCGAACGCCTGATCGCGATCGTGACCAATAATTTCGTGCCCTGCAACGGCCGCTGGCCCACGCTTATCATGGTGTCGTCGCTCTTTGTTGCGGCAGGTTTTTCCGGGGCAGGAGCCGTATTGGTGGCGGCCTCTGCCGTAACGGTCGTGACCCTCATTGGCGTTGTTGTGACCCTCATCGTATCCTGGGCCCTTTCACGTACCTTGCTCAAAGGGGTGGCCTCCAGTTTTACCTTGGAATTGCCGCCCTATAGACGTCCCCAAATTGCCCGCGTGCTTTGGACCTCGATGATCGACCGCACCCTCTACGTGCTGTGGCGTGCCATCATCTGCGCGGCCCCGGCGGGCGCACTCATCTGGTTGCTCGGTGCCATCTCGGTGGGGGATCAGAGTCTTTTTGCCGTGTTGCGGGGCTTCCTGGATCCCCTTGGTCATCTCATCGGTCTGGATGGTGTCATCGTTATCGCGTTTATCTTCGCGATACCCGCCAACGAAATCGTTGTCCCTACGATCATCATGGGGTATATGCAGACCACAAAACTGACCGAGATAGCGGACCCGACGGCCCTCTTCACCGACAATGGCTGGACCCTCGTCACCGCAATCTGCCTGCTCCTCTTTTCCCTGCTTCACTACCCATGCACGACGACAACCTTTACCATTTGGAAAGAGACCGGCAGCCTCAAGTGGACCGCCCTGTCTAATCTGATTCCTTTGAGCATCGCTTTGGTCGCCTGTTTCAGTGTGGCACAAATGGCGCGTCTGCTGGGCTGGGCGTAGCGCAAGCATCAATCCTGTCGGGCAAGAAATCACGGCACGGGCAACTATAATCGGCAAAAAGGTCGTCGGGTGCCACGGGTAGGCCCGGTAGGGTTTACCCGTGCAGAATCGCTGCCTCTGAATCTTGACCGTCTCCCTTGTCGGCAGAAACTACACGGGTAAGCCCTGAGAGGCCTACCCATGGCACCCGTAGGCTGTTTTATCTAAGGGCCAGGATGCCCGTGCAGACCACGCGTTCTTTCTTGTTCGTGTGAGGCTTGCCCAAATGATCAGCACCCTTAAACTCCCCCGCTTCGCTCCACCGTGTAAGGGTGGCACCCGAAGCGCTCTGTGGATGTCCCAACACGTACCAGCCCATTGCTCAGCACATCCTACTCTTGTGCGTTGCATTATGGACTCAGAGCGCGTCGGTTTGAGCATCGGAAACCTTGCGTCGGGCAGGGATGCCCAACCTCCTGATGTCAACCTCCTGATGTCAACCTCCTGATTGCAATAAAGCCCCCCACCCACTACAATACCTCCTTTCCGCTATCGTGCATTCTGCTGGCCCCAGGGCCATTTTTCAACACTATTAGAAACTAGGAGTATATCGTGGACAAGCTGGTCAGCCTCTGCAAGCGTAAGGGTTTTATCTTTCAATCGAGCGCCATTTATGGCGGCGTGAACGGCTGCTGGGATTTCGGTCCGCTGGGCGTGGAACTCAAGCGCAACCTGAAGGATGACTGGTGGTACAACTTCGTCCAGATTCGTGATGACATCGTCGGTCTGGATGCGAGCATCATCATGCACCCCGATGTGTGGAAAGCTTCGGGCCACGTGGATGCCTTCCACGATGTGGTGGTGGACTGCACCGAGTGCAAGCACCGTTTTCGCGAGGACCATCTTGAAGCAGACAAGTGCCCGGACTGCGGCGGCAAGCTCACCGAGCCCATGCAGTTCAACAGCATGCTCAAGACCCAACTGGGTGTGAATGAGGCCACGGCGATGGAGACCTATCTCCGCCCCGAAACCTGCCAGTCCATCTTTGTGAATTTCAAGGAGGTGTACTCCTCCTGTCGCACGAAGGTCCCCTTTGGCATTGCCCAAGTAGGTAAGGCCTTCCGCAACGAAGTGAATCCCCGGAACTTCATCTTCCGCAGCCGTGAATTCGAGCAGATGGAAATCGAGTTCTTCTGCAAGGAAGAAGACGAAGAAGAATGGTTCGAAAAATGGCAGGCAGAGATCTGGAGCTGGTACCTCCGGCTCGGATTGCCCGAGGAAAAAATGCGTTGGTTCGAGCATCCTAAGGAGGCGCTGGCCCACTACTCCAAGCGCACCGTGGACGTGGAATATAACTTTCCCTTCGGTTGGGGCGAGCTTCAGGGACTGGCCAACCGGGGTACCTTCGATCTGAAGGCCCACTCCGAGGCCTCCGGCAAAGACTTGTCCTTCTTCGACCAGCAAGCCAACGAGCGCTTTGTGCCCACCGTGCTGGAACCTTCCGCCGGTGCGGACCGGGCGACCCTTGCGGTGCTTTGCGCCGCGTACACCGAGGAAGAGGTGAAGGGCGAGCAGCGCATTGTGATGAAGCTCGCGCCGAAACTCGCGCCCACCAAAGCCGCCATTTTGCCGCTTGTGAAGAAAGACGGCATCGCCGATATCGCCAAAGACCTTGAAAAGAAGCTCCGTCGCAAGTTCACCACCTATTACGACCAGGCCGGTGCCATTGGCCGTCGTTACCGTCGTCAAGACGAAGTCGGAACGCCCTTCTGCATCTGTGTGGACTACGACACCAAGGAAGACAACACCGTAACCGTTCGCGAGCGCGACAGCATGGAGCAAGTGCGCATGCCAATTGATGAAGTGGCGGCTTACATTGAACCCAAGGTTTCTTTTGACCATGAAGCGTAACGCGAGGCACTGCGGTGGGTGACATTTCCTTCGCGTTTTCCTCCTCTTGCGGTATATATAATGGTTCCTAAGGGTGCTGTTCTCGTGGTACCGCTCATGCAGCGGCCTTAATTTCTTTGTAGATATCCCAGAATTGGTCCCATCGGTTTGATTTAACGTAGGTGCGCAGGTCGAGGATGCGTTGTCCGCCCTCGCGGCTCCATCGCATACCGCTGCGGCCCAGCCGCGCCTTCACAAGGGATTTGCATGCGGCCTCTACGGGTCCGCTTCCGATGGGAAGACCACGACGACGAAAGTCGGCGTAGTTCATCATCGCCTTATTGCGTCTAAAAAAAGTTCGTTGCGTCTTCAGGTCTTTCTCTCGCGCGGCGCTCAGCTTTCGGGTCTTTCCGTAATGCTCGATGGAGCGCAGGACACTGCGTGCCCCGTTGTTTTCTTTCTTGAGCTTGGAAGCGTATTTCGTGTACCAGGCCTTGGCTTCTGCCGTGCCTTTTCCAAAGAGCGCCTCGGCGGCGAGGGAGAGGTGTTCAAAGGCATGCCAATAGTCGATCAATTTTTCGAAATCCTTGAAGAGCTCGGTTTTACGGGCATAGGACCATATAGGCCGGGCCGCATCGCAAAGCAGCACTTTTATGATGTCTTTGGGAGAGCGTGCCACGACGGACTCCACCTCGGCCTCAAACTTCTTCTTGAAGCGTACGGCACCGTCCTCGGGCATGTGAGACGTATATCGGCTCACCAAGCGTTCGGGACCTTTTTTGTCCTCCTGAACTTCGCCGTAGAGCGAAATAACACCCACCATGGCGTTCTTGTATGACGTAGGATTCACGTCGTCTCTAGCGTTCTGCGGGCGCTCCGCTGGTCGTCCCTGTTTCTTGCCCTTCTCATTGAGTAGCACATTCACGCCATCCATACTGGCCACTATAACGCGGGCCTCTTCCGGATTCTCTTCCTTTTGGCGAATGCGCTGGTCCAGCTCTTCACGATGGGGTGCAAAGCAGGCTTCAATACGCTTCAGCGCCCGCTTAATTGCCGTCGGACCAGGCTGAAAAAGTGCCGTTTTCTTGAACAACGTAACGGCCTCTTCCGCCGTCATGTGCGCACAGGCAAGGGCCGACGCTTCCCGGACCTCCATAGTCAGGTGTTCATCCTCCATGCCCCAGGCAGCATCCAGCGGCGCATGGGTTTTGGTGTCTGAGGCATTTTGAAAAAGTCTACGGGATATGGTTGTGTTTCCCAAAAGTGAAATGACGTGTAGCTTGCTCAGTTTCTTGAAGCGAAAAGATTCGCCATCAACGACGATAATATCCTTCTGCTCATCCTTTGCACTGAGAAATGCATTGAACGCGGCTTGGCCCACAGCCGCCAGCGCCTCCTGAATTTCTTTCGTGACCTCCTCCGCCGTTTGCGGTGTCAAGGGAGCTTCACTTGCCTCCTTGCACAAAAGAAGAAGATTTTGTTTGATTTCGCTCATAGCAGCTTCTATCATTCCCT
>JAJRPE010000438.1 GCA_024280935.1 Candidatus Hydrogenedentota bacterium | reverse complement strand
GCGAGTAATATGCCGCTGCATGGGCTTCTCAGCATCGTAGTGTTTACTCAATGACACAAGCTCACGGGTCAAGGGCCACACGAGCCCAATACGCTCGGCGGGTGTTCCAGGAACAAAGTTGTCGTCTGCGTTGTCCGACATTCGCAATAAGGCGGTGCGTTTTCTGTCCATGGGTTCGTCGGGGTCCATGGCTTGATTGTATCATTGTGAACATTCTTCCTCAACAGACACGCCGGATGCTTGACTCCAAGTGTCTTGCGAATGATACTCTTCAACGGCCCAATTATGACACAGAGATTTTGGTGGACTCAGTGGACCTTGTGGACGAGGTGGACAACACAAACAGTCCACAAGGTCCACCCCGTCCACAAGGTCCACAACAAATCCCACCAAGACTGGCCCCATACCCATGACCAACACACCCACCAACGACCCCCTCATCATCGCGGGCCGCAGCTTTGATTCCCGCCTTATGATCGGCACCGGAAAATTCCCCTCCGCCCAGGCCCTGCGCGAATCCATCGCCGCTTCAGGATCCGAAATCATCACCGTGGCCCTCCGCCGCGTCGATCTTGGCAAGCCCGAAGAAGAAGGCATCCTATCGGCCATCGACCGCGAGAAGCAGCTCATCCTGCCCAACACCAGTGGCGCACGCACGGCGGAGGAAGCGGTCCGTCTTGCGAAACTCGCCCGGGCAGCGGGCCTGGAGCCGTGGGTCAAGCTGGAGCTCACCCCCGAACCACGCTACCTCCTCCCCGACCCCATCGAAACCCTCCGCGCCGCAGAAATCCTCGTTAAGGACGGATTTGTGGTGCTCCCCTATATCCAGGCAGATCCCATCCTTGCCAAGCGCATGGAAGAGATCGGAGTCGCCACCGTCATGCCCCTCGGCGCGCCCATCGGCAGCAACCGGGGCATCAAGACCAAGGAAATGATTCGCATCATCATCGAGCAGAGCAACATCCCCGTGGTGGTGGATGCCGGACTCGGCGCGCCTTCCCATGCCGCTGAAGCCATGGAAATGGGTGCCGATGCCGTCTTGGTCAACACGGCCCTCGCCGATGCCCGCGACCACGGTGCCATGGCCCGCGCCTTCGCGATGGCGACGGAAGCCGGTCGCACCGCCTACCTGGCCGGATTGGGACCGGAACGTGGCACCGCCGAGGCTTCCTCGCCACTTACAGGATTCCTGGGGGAATAGTTTTCGGAATGAGCGCACGGACGAAAAAGATTCTGATTATCGGTGCGCTCTCTGTCGTTGCCCTGTTCCTCGCAACGGAATTTTCCATCATCTATGATGGATTTACCGACGAAGTTGCATCGTCGGATGTGGCACTCATTCTGGGGAACAAGGTCAACCCCGATGGGAGCCTCTCGAAGCGGCTTCGTGGTCGCTTGGACAAGGGCTTGTCCTTATACCAACAGGGCCTTGTGCCAAAGCTCATCGTCAGTGGTGGCCTTGGCAATGAAGGTCATTTAGAAGGCGATGCGATGGCGGCCTACCTCGTCGAAAAGGGTATTCTCGCTGAGGACATCATCATTGACAATGAAGGGGTGAACACCCTTGCGACCGCCCGAAACTATGCCAGGCTGCGGGAAGAGCACGGCTTCGATTCGGTCATCATCGTCAGCCAGTTTTTCCATATAAGTCGAACCCGCCTCGTCTTGAAAAAGGTGGGTGCCAATAATATCGGCGCAGCCCATTCCACAATCTACGAATGGCGGGATATCTATTCGACAATCAGAGAGTTTGCAGGATACTACAAGTACCTGCTCCTGTATTGAGCGATTGCTTTGCACCAGATAATAGCAGTAGACCGTGTGCCCAATAAATATGGTAGCAACAACCACATAAGCCTTGGGGCTTTTGCATAATCTTCGGTGTCGCAAAGGCGAGCGCACGTAGCTTAGCCTTCCAGGCTGAGACACCGCCCGCTTGGCTCTTTCTGGAGCGCAAGGCACAAACACGCTACACTGGGGAAGCAAGAGATTCACCCAAACGAAGCGGGAACGCAGCATGGCAGAACCCCATCTCACAAGCAACCCATGGGCGCTGGCCGCAAAAAATCTCTGTTTCCCCATTTTCTGCCTGAACTGCCGGGAACGCCTGCTGACGGAAGAAAATGGGTACTTCTGCCCGACCTGCTGGGAACTGGCATCCCGGATCGAACCGCCCTTGTGCCCTTCGTGCGGTCGACCCCATACGACGATGGTGGGGCTGGGTAGTCGTCGCAACTTCCCCTGCGCAGAGTGCCGGGAACACCCGTTGGAAGCCGTGGGGCGTATTTATGGCGCGGCGATGTATGAAGGAGTTATCGCCGAGGCCATCCAAGCGCTGAAATTCCACGACAAACACCGCCTGGCAATACCCCTGGGAGAACTTTTACGGGAATTCGCGGCGGAACACATGGCGGTGGAAGCCTACGACTTCATCATCCCGGTGCCCCTCCACCGGGTTCGATTCCGGGAGCGGGGCTACAACCAGTCCGCCCTGCTGGCGGAAGAATGCGCCGCCGCCTTTCCGAAGGCACGGGTCTGCCACGATCTGAAACGAATTCGGCCCACGCGAACCCAGAGCAAGGTGGTGGGCGATAAACGGGCAGACAATGTGCGGGGAGCATTCGCGGTCACGGGGGATCAACTCGCGGGCACACGCATCCTGTTGGTGGATGATGTGGTTACATCAGGGGGCACCGTTATTGAATGCGCCCGAGCGCTCCGACGGGCCAAGGCTGCGCACGTTGACGTGCTTGCCGTGGCGCTGGTCGAACACCGCGCCGCGAGGACGTAGTACCCACCTCGGAGAGGCTATTTCAGGGCTACCCGCGCATCCTCTACCGATGGGGAAACCGTCGACTAACGTATGTCAGCCGTAAATTGCTTGACCAACGCACTCACGCCCGTAAGCTGCTTCAATTTGATATTGGTGAAGCGCTCCCGGCGAAGCTTGTCACGGGCATCCGCTTGATCCCGTGCAACAACAGTTCCCTTCTCGTAGTGATCGTCGTTTTCTTTGCCTATCGTAAACGCGCGAAACTTAAACACAGACACGATGGATTCCTCCAGCAGTTCAGGGGGTGAATAAAAGGACTTGATCGATTTATGGGATTTGAATAAAAATCGAACGTGCCGGCGGCTTCAACTATCGGGTATTCAGAGGATGCACTGTGCGTTGGTTAGAAAGTATAGTAAAATTCAGGGTAAACGTCAATCAAAACCTAGGTGTGCAACTGTGCCGATTTGGAGCGTGTCGTGCGCAAAACACGCGCACCTTGATTCCGGCGCGGGTGCCACGTTATAACCGTGGTAGTGTGTGGAGCGTGCCTGACGCGCCAATTCAGAAAAAGACGTGCCCGCAACGGGCTGTTTGGCCCTTGAGAACCCCTTCAACGAGGAATTCAATCGATGCTACAGTGTCTTTCGCGGACTTCGGCCCGCTTTCGGGGATGGATCGCACCAACCCTGCTTTTGCTTATGCACTCAGCCGCATCCGCGCAGGAGGCCGCCGAAAAAGCTGCGCCAGCCACAGTGGACATGCAGCAGCAAATCGACGCTGTTTTCGGATGGATAGTAAGCAAGGTTCTCGCTCCTGTCTTGTTCTTCGATGTTTTCGGCGTGCCCCTTATCATTGTTATCCTCGTTTCGGGCGGGATCTTTTTCAGTACGCGCTATCGTTACATCAACGTGCGCCTTTTTCGCCACGCCATTGATGTGGTCCGAGGTCGCTATGACGACCCCAACGATCCTGGCGAAATCACCCACTTCAAGGCCCTGACATCGGCCCTGGCCGCAACCGTTGGCTTGGGCAACATTGCGGGTGTCGCGCTGGCGATAACCGCAGGCGGACCGGGTGCCATTTTCTGGATGTGGCTCACGGCCTTCTTCGGCATGAGCATGAAATTCTCCTCTTGCACCCTGGCGCAGGTCTATCGCGAGGTGGACGATGACGGGCATGTCATGGGCGGCCCCATGGTTTACCTGAAGAAGGGTATTCGCGAGTGTGCGCCCCAATTCGCCTGGGTCGGCGTTATTTTCAGCCCGCTCTTCGCCGTGTTGACCATTATGGCATCCTTTGGCGGCGGCAACATGTTCCAGACCAACCAGACCTACGCCGTGATTGAGCGTCTTGCGGGCCTGAAAGAGTATCCGATTTTTGAGCCCATCTTTGGTATCTTCATGGCCACGCTCGTGGGGATTGTCATCATTGGCGGCATCAAACGTATTGGCGACGTAACCTCAAAGCTGGTGCCCGCCATGTGTGTCGGCTATGTCAGTGTTTGCCTGGTAATCGTCCTCGCCAACTTCAGTGCGGTGCCCGCCATGCTGGGCAGCATCGTTAGCCAGGCCTTCAGTCCCGAAGCGATGTTTGGTGGCTTTATCGGCGTACTGGTCCAAGGCATGAAACGGGCCGCCTTCTCCAACGAGGCGGGCTTTGGCTCGGCCGCCATCGCCCACGCCGCCGCAAAAACAAACGAGCCCATCCGCGAAGGGCTCGTGGCCATGCTGGGACCCTTCATCGATACCATCATCGTATGCACCATGACGGCCCTCGCCATTTTAATTACCGGCGCCCACCTTGGTGATGCCAAAGAACTCGGCGACGGTGTGGTTATTACGGCACGGGCCTTCGAGACTCTGTCGCCCCATCTGACCTGGTTTCTGGCAATCGCGGTGTTTGTTTTTGCCTACTCTACGCTCATTGCCTGGTCCTATTACGGTGAGCGGGCCGTTGAATATCTCTTTGGCAAAAAGGCCATCGGTCCCTATCGTATCGCGTATGTGCTTGTGGCAATTCTCGGCCCCATGCTCAGTCTTGGTAGTGTGGTGGATTTCGCCGACATGATGTTGCTCTCCATGGCCTTTCCCAACATTCTGGGCATGATCTTCCTTTCGGGCAAGGTCTTGGCCATGAAGCGGGACTACGTTAAACGGTTGAAGTCGGGCGAGATGAAGCCCCGCTGGTAGGTGTGAAACATCAATGGGCCACATGGGACCTATATAGCCCATTTTTTTGCCCGACCAAATTGTCGAAATCAAGAAACCTGCGGGTACCACGGGTAGGCCACCGCAGGTGGTTTACCCGTGCAAACCCAAGGTCTCCCCGAACACTGAATAGCCCCATTTTTCTCGGCAGACACCACACGGGTAAGCCCTGATAGGCCTATCCGTGGCACCCGACAGTGTCTTTTTTTGGCAGGGGTGGCACCGATGACATTCAGCCCCAGCCTTACCCTCGGTTTTTCACTCCCCCATACCCCGCGATATGTACCGTATAGTACAATGCACCCTCGCAGCGCACGCTGTGAACGTCTACAAGAACCAAGACAAATAGCACGAAGCAACCCCAAGAAGTACACCATGCCCACCACGCTGCAAAATACCCTCCAGAAAGCCACGCCCTGCGAAATCCGTTTCGATGACCACAGTCGCCATCTCTACGCGACCGACGCATCGATTTACCAGATCGTCCCCCAGGCCGTGGCCTTCCCAAAGGGCATCGAAGAGGTATCTTCCCTGCTCCCGGCGCTGATGCAAGAGGGGATGCCCGTTACGCTCCGGGGCGCGGGCACCGGGCTGGCGGGTGGT
>JAJRPE010000437.1 GCA_024280935.1 Candidatus Hydrogenedentota bacterium | reverse complement strand
TCCTTGCCCTTTTCCTTGTAGACATAGCTGCTGCCCTGTTGCTCCTTTGCGACGGTTGTGGTGAGATTATAGGTATCCGTGCCATCGCCCACGACGATGAAGTCGCCCGTGCCACCCTCGATCATCTGGATTTCAATCGAGTGTTTCCAGATGCCACTGTAGCCGCCGTCTTCCCCCACAGAATGGACCAGCAGCCCACTGTCTCGTGTGGCGTTTACCCGGTGTGCCCAGGTCCTTTCGCCCCACTTGAATTCCAAGATGATTTTGTAGCGATCAAAGGAATCATTTGTCGTGATGCAGCCCAGGCCATTGCCTGAAATATGGATCATCCCGTCCTGGACCGTGAAGACCTTATTGGGGTCGTTATTTACCCCCTTGTCTTTTAGAAAGACATAAAAATTGGAGAGATCCTTGCCATTAAAGAGGGCAATGGGTTCGGTGACAGGGCGCACATCGGCGTGTGTAGAGGCACTGAATCCGGCAAGAAGGGTAATGCCCACCAGTAGCCTGATATGTCGAAAAATGGGGTGGTTCATAGCGAAGATTCCTTGTTGTCAGGTCTGTTCTCAATTCGGGAAGGCAGTGACCATTGATTATGCGGACTGGCGGCGCAGGGGAGCAAGTATTTTCTCGGATTCGGAGGCGAGCGACGTGGATCGCAAGATTAAGCTACGTGCGCGTGCCCTGTAATAGGGGGACTCAGCCACGAAGCTGCTTCGTGCGCATGAAGGAAGTAACACGGCGATATCAAACCCAGAGGTCTATTCGGCATTCAGGTGTTTTGTCATGAATTCTACGACGATGGGGATGCTCTCGCGGACGATGTCAAAGGTATGGCCGCCCTTCAGCAAGTGCCACTCGTGCTCGATGCTCAGCTCCGTCAGCCGCGCCACGAAGTTTTCGTTCATGGTCCGGTCAAAGGCGGTGTTCGCCGTGATGATACAGAGCGCCATGTGTTGTAGTCTTTTTACCTGGTTGATGGGGTTGAGGGCGGGCCAGGTTTTTTCGTCGGAGCCGAAGCGGTCGGTGGGCACTGTGTAGGTCTGGCCCTTCGGCAGGCCGGTGCGGGGGAAGTCGAGCAGCCCGATAATGGGGGCCAGGGCGGCGAATTTTCCGGCGTTGGCGATGGCATAGCGTGTGCAGCCATAGCCGCCCATGCTCCAGCCGCTGAGGCCGCGCTGCTTGGGATCCGTGGAGAGGTTGTATTCCTTCGTCGCCACGGTGATAACTTCGTCCATGTAGTCCTGGTAGCGGTCGTCTTTCTTCACCGGCAAATTAATATACCACCCGTCATCGCCATCGGGCAGGATGGTGACGAAGGGCGCGGAAAGCAAGGTTTTTCGGGCTGCGGGGTCATCGATGAGGGAGCGATCGTGCCGCCCGCGTCCATGGAAGAGAAAAAGCACGGGCCAGGGGTGGGCCTCCTTCACGTAGTTTTCTGGGAGGACGACACAAAAGGTTTTGCTCTTTCCCAGAACCTTGCTTTCGAAGGTCACCGCATGAACGCAGGGCATGATGGTTTCGGTTTTTGGCGCGGTGCTATTTAGGGCTGCGATCCCGGCGGTGAGCATGGTGAAGAGGGCGATAAGTAGAGACTTATGTCGTGTGCGTCTATTTGGTGAAAGCCTGTTCATTGGTCTTTTCTTCCACGATAGGAATTCACGCGACAACCTATCGTTTTGGGATTGCTTTGTCCATGGACGTTATCTCGCGCAGCCTCGATATGGATTTCTCTGTCATGGGAAAGGTGGTTGATTCGTTGGCGCCAATCTCAGCTACCCCTTCTTCTGACCATAGTCGCCTCTCATGATTCCCTCGAAGGACAGGTCTTCATCCAAGGCGGGCCAGTGAATTCCGAAGGGTGATAGCTCGATAGTGTCCAGAGCCGTGTCACTTGCCCCGGCCAGCCTCGGGTTTCCCTCCGTAGGAAAAGAGAGTTCATGACCGCTTCTAAAGCGAATCGTTACCAAGCCGCCTTGGTGTGTCGCTGAAATGGCTTCATCAACCAATATGTTCATGCCACTTCTCCCAGATAAGTTCCTGGTTTTGCCGGGCCAACAGCTCGGCCTTGCTGAGTTCTTTTACCTTGAGTCCATGAGATTCTCGAAGTTCAACATCATCCTCGACATTGAATACGGCTTCACCGCCACCATATCTCACATGCACATGGATTGGCCGGTGGTCGTTGCTGTAGAAGAAAAACACGAACCCGTCTTTTTCGAAGATACGAGGCATATATCCATTTCCTGCCTGGTCAATTTTACCTTTTATCGAGGAACACATCCTTTGCTTGGGTAAATGCAAGGGGAACTGGGAACATAAGTGACCAGCCCGCAATGGCTTAGCCTAGGACGAAATGTGTGGAATTGTCAACCAGAATTAACTTCAGCGCAATGTCCCCGAGGCCAATTCAAATTGTCGTGATAGTATCATGTCCCACCTGCCTTCTATTCCGCAAACGACGCGGCGGACAGGGTTATCTCGTTCCGCTCCGATGGGAATTTGAGCGTTTTGTTGCCATAGCGCACGGTCGCCCCATTCGGATTGTGAATCGTGGCTGTGGTCAACTGTCCATCCTTCCACGCGATATCGACTTCGTGGCCGCCTCGGGCGACGAGGCCCGTTACCTTGCCCGCTTTCCACTGCGTCGGCAGGGCGGGGAGGAGGTGGATTTCATCCGCGTGGCTCTGGAGCAGCATTTCCGCCATGCCCGCCGAAGCGCCCATGTTGCCATCGAGTTGGAAAGGGGGGTGGGCGCATAAGAGGTTTTGATACACGCCGCCTGCTTTGTTCGAGACGAATCCCTTTGTTGCCGTGAGCTGGAGGAAGTTGCGCAACAACTGGTGGGCGCGGTCCCCGTCGCGGAGGCGTGCCCAAAAGCAGACCTTCCAGGCAAGGGACCAGCCCGTCCCGCCATCGCCCCGCGCATTGAGGCTGACCTGTGCGGCCTTGGCCCATTCCGGGGTTTCGGTCACGTTGATCTGGGCACCGGGATAGAGGGCGAAGAGATGGGAGACGTGGCGGTGCTGGTTTTTTACGTCATCGATATCTTCGAACCATT
>JAJRPE010000436.1 GCA_024280935.1 Candidatus Hydrogenedentota bacterium | reverse complement strand
CAGGAAGTGTCCCGCAATCTGATGGGCACCCGCTTTGAAATCACCCTCTACGCGCCGAACGATACCTACAACCAAACCCGCCTCGCTGAAATCGGCTTGGCGGCCCTGGACCGCATCGAAGAAATCGAGCGGCGCATCAGCACCTGGCGCATCGACAGTTTTACCGCCAAACTTAATCGCCAGGCCGCCAAGGGCCCCGTCCGGGTCCACCCCGATGTCATGCCCCTGTTGAAGGTATCCCAACAGGCCTATGACGACACGGGGGGGATATTCGACGTTACCGTCGGACCCCTTCTCGACCTCTGGGGGGTCTACAAGAAAAAGCACCGCATCCCCAGTGATGAGGAAATCAAAACGACCCTGGAACGGGTCGGTCTCGGCAAGGTGGTGATCGACTACGACAAGCGCACCGTCTTCTACACCCAGACGGGCTTGCGCCTCGACTTCGGCGGCATAGGCAAAGGCTATGCCCTCGACGTGGCGGCGCAAGTTCTCAAGGGCAACGATATCGAATGCGCCCTCCTCAGCGGCGGCGACAGCACCTTCGTCGCCATGGGTGCGCCCCCCGGCACTTCGGGCTGGAATATCATCATCGATAAAATCTATCAAGACGCCGACGACTACGTGGACCGATTCATCATTAAGGACGAAGCCTTCTCCACCTCCTCCGGCGAAGGGCGTAGCTTCGAGGTGGACGGTAAGCGCTTCACCCACATCTACGACCCGCGCACCGGCGCTGCGGTGGATGAAACCTTGGGGGCCATGGTCATCACCCCGACGGGTGCCCAGGCCGATGCCCTGAGCACCACCTTCCTCGTCATGAGCGAGGAGGAGGTGCGGGAATTTTGCGCGGCCCATTCCGAGGTGAAGGCGATCAAAGTGGGCCTGGTCAACGGCAAGCCAGAAGCCGTGCGGATAAATTTTCCGAGCGAGTAGCACACCCCACTACCCTCCCGGCGGGACACCAGCGCTCCCAGGGACTCGGGGACTGCCTCGCCCAGACCCACTCAGCATAACGAAATAAGATTCGTGGCGAACACATTCACCGAGGGTAGTCGGGAGCACTTCAACAGGCGGGGCTGTCCCCAAAACACAACGACCCACATCTCCCTACTCCCCTGCCGGCGGGATGCCAGCGCTCCCAGAGACTTGGGGACAGCCCCGCCTGTCCGCGTGACCTTCGCTGGGTCAAGCCTTCGGTCTGAACACGACGTGAACTTCACGTGCCTTCGGGTGGGCCTGGGCGAGGCAGTCCCCACAATTTGACACGCCCCCACCGATAGCGCTATACCGGAGAAAGATGGAAGCGACAACAACGGCAGGGAGCGCATCATGAAGAACACCACACGGCGGCAATTCATCCAGCACACGGGCACGGCAGCGGGAATCGCCATCGCTGCAGGGTACAGTCCCATGACCCACAGCGACGACCATAAAATCCGAGTGGGCATTATTGGTACGGGTGGACGGGGCCAGCAGCATTTGAGAGAAGGCCTCTGGGAAAACGACGATCTTGAAATCGTGGCGGTGGCCAATGTCTATCGGCCCCACCAGAAGGTCGGCAGACTCAAGGCGTGGCTCGCCAATGCGCAAGTTGCATTCGCACGTGCCATACCCACGGCAGAAGAAAAAGAAACACTGAATAAGTTCCCAAAACCAAAGGGCTACTATACCCACCAGGAGATGCTGGCCGAAGAAAATATTGATGCCGTCATCATCGCCACACCGCCCCACACCCATCACGCGATCATCATGGACTGCCTGAATGCGGGAAAACACGTCTTTTGCGAGATCCCCCTCGCCACCAATGTTGCCGATGCCCGCGAGATAGTGAAAAAGACCCATGATACAGGACTCATCGTCCAGGTCGGCCACCAACAGCGATACCATCCCAACTACAATCTTGCCATGAAACGTTTTCGCGAAGAACGGCTGCTGGGACGACTTACCGGTATCGAGACCAGTCACCACCAGAATTTATCAGGCCGCCGTACTATCGACCCCAAATACAAGTTTAATGACAGAGAAGAGATGCTCATTCAGACCGACCTGGACCACCATCTGAACTGGCGGCTTTACACGGACCCTGATGGTGGTCCCTGCTTCTTTAAATTGCCCCAATCCATCGATATAGCCAACTGGTTTTGTGGCGTGGCTCCCATAAAAGTGTATGCATCGGGCGGTGTTGATTACTGGAAAGACGGACGGACCACTCCCGATAATATGGCCGTGACATTCGATTATAAGCGGGACAGAAACAGCGAGACCTTTGCCACAATCAATGGACGCAACGACTATCAGGATATTCAGCAATTGAACAAATCCTATTCCTTACGATGCACCTATTCTTTTAGCATGGCCAATACAGCACGGGATGCCCATGAACGAATTGCTGGAGACAGCGCAGCTTTTTGGTTATCTCCTGATAAAGGATGTACAACTACGCTCGAAACATCGGCCGGACTCTATAAAGCCCGAATTTGAAAACATCGATTAACCCTTCTTAGAAAGCATAAAGCAAAACTCGATGCAATGACTAAGGAGGAGTTACGCCAATTTCATATAACACATGGTCGTTCCTACGACCCGCCAGGGTGGCACGACAAGCCAGAAATCGATGAGGATATCTACGCCGTCGGCATCGAGGAATCCGCCGAAGTCCACCAATTTCGCGCCTTTGCTCACCACATCCGTCACGGGGGCACGCCCCGCGCCAACGTCATGGTGGGCCTGGCGGCTGTCATCGCCGGAGCGAGCGCCCGGAAGTCCCTGGAAACCGGCAACGCCGTGGATATCGACCCGGCCTGGATGGAATTCGACTTCGAGACCCCGTCCATCACGGACTATGACCACGATGTGGCGGCGATTGAAGCATAGTGCTTGCCGACATAAAAACACCGTTGGATCGAACGCTTGGGACTTGAAAGGGCGGCTACGAATCTCAGGTCGTGCCGCGCGATCACCAAAAGGCGAGTCTCAACGAGTCCTGACGGGTTCGTGCGCTGGCACAGGGCAAGAGCCTTCTGAGGGCAAGAATAGTGGGGTTGCGCCGCACGCGTAAGCTGCTTTGGGAGTATCAGAGTGCCGTTGCTCCAAGCGCACGAACCCTCGTTCCTCGGGATCGCGCGGCACATCCGACAAGATTGATGGTTGGCCGACGACGTGTGCCACCCGATCGTGTACTCACGTTCGGGTGCCTTGCGCAGGCAAAGCCCACTTCTTCAGACTCTCGCTTGACAGTAGCTTATTGAAGTCATAACGCAGCTTGTCGCAAATACTACTGTGATGACAATTGAACAGATTAAAT
>JAJRPE010000435.1 GCA_024280935.1 Candidatus Hydrogenedentota bacterium | reverse complement strand
CTTGCTTACAGTATTCGCACTCATGTCAATATCCGTAACCAACTGAAATACTGACTGTTACAGGAATTTCTCCTGGGACTCGCATAAACCTTCTCTTTTTTTATAGGCCTTATTAAAGTGTAAGGCACTAACGTGCTATGAAAATTCACACTTCATAGTACCGAATATACCCCAAGCCATGTTCACAAACCCCGCCATACACATTGCATAGAGTTAACATCAACGTAGCTCCCGCCTGGTTCCCTACTCCGGCTTCATTGTCCAAACTGTTAAACCTTCAAGGCCCTGCTTTTGCCGCCGCAAACGGCCAATCACGTAGGCGCAAAGGATAAATACAGCATTCACCAGCGCGCCCACCCAGTAGCTGTGAATGGGCAAGGTGACCGCGTCAGGAAGTTTCCCCGCGAGGCCCAAGCCAAGATAGATGTTGAAAGCAATGGCGAGGGTCATCGCGATGGTCGCTGCGGTGCCATCCACGCGGGTGGTGAAGAAACCGAGCAAGAACAATCCCATGAGGCAGCCGCCAAAAACGCTGGTAACGATAAGGCTCAGGTCGTTCATGCTTTCTTTTTCGAGGTTGCTGAAGATTATGGCGCCGAGGACCACGACCGTGGTGGTAACGCTGGCAATAAGACGCGCCGCCATGAGGTAATAGCGGTCACTCCGGTCTTTCGCAAGGTAGGGCTTCATGAGATCGACGACGGTGACGGTGGATATGGCGTTGATGCCCGAGTCCAGGGAACTCATGGCGGCGGCCATGACGGCGGCGATAACAATACCAGCAACCCCGGCGGGAATCTGTGTGAGGATGAAATAGGGCAGGACCTGGTCGGCATCCATCGTCGCAACCGCCGTATCAGCAAAGGTCTGGTAGTAGACGAAAAGGCTGGTGCCCACAAAGAAGAACATCACCCACAAGGGCAGGGCGATGGCGGAATAGAGCAAGGTGGCTTTCTGGGCTTCTCGGGTGGAGCGTGCCGCAGCGTAGCGCTGGACCATGTTCTGATCACCGGAATAGATGGCCAGCCAGTTGATAACACCGAGGATGGCGACGGTCCAGAAGGTTCGCTCACCAAGATTCCAATCGAAGCTGCCGAGGCTGAATTTATTATTGGCGGCGCCAATCTCCAGGACCTGTCCGATTCCGCCGGGCAGTTGGAAGGCTATGGTGGCAAAACAGAGCACCCCGCCCACCATGAGGATGAGGGCCTGAACCACGTCGGTCCAGACGACGGCCTCGATACCGCCCGCAATGGTATAGAAGGCAATAAACACGCCG
Organism: Candidatus Hydrogenedentota bacterium; assembly: GCA_024280935.1. Taxonomy (GTDB): domain Bacteria; phylum Hydrogenedentota; class Hydrogenedentia; order Hydrogenedentales; family JAEUWI01; genus JAEUWI01. The sequence continues at coordinate 3,011 of JAJRPE010000435.1, read as the reverse complement.
CTAACGACAATAACGGCGGCAAGGGGCGCACCTGTGAGGAATTGAATGGGCAGGCTGACAAGGAAGAGAATCTGGGCCATTCGGATAAGCTGAAGCAGGATAAAGCTGATGGTGCCATAAATCCGGGGCACGGTGCCGTAGCGCCGACCGAGGTATTCAAAGGCCGTAGTGAGATTGCCGCGTCTGAAAAAGGGGATGAATACAACTACGGCGAGGACAGCGATAAAGGGCAGCACGAGATTGACGCTGAGCTGGCGCCAATCGAGGACGTAGGCGGCGGCGGGCAGGGCGAGGAAAGTGCCCGAGCTTACGATGGTTCCGAGCATGGACAGGCCCAGCACCCAGCCCGGAAAGCTGCGGTTCCCCACAAAGTAGGCTTCCGTCGTGGTGTTTTTCCGGGCAAAGTAAAGGCCCACACCAATCATGATCGCGAGGTAGCCCACCACGGCGGCGATATCGAGGGGGCGGATAGCGTGTTCCATTAATTTTCCTTTTACAACGCGGACCGATTGGCGCTCTTATTTGAATGCCGCCCACACCGGATGCAAGGCTATCTTGTGCGCCTGGCGCTGCGCCCACAATCCAATACGCAGCACAGAGGCGCAGAGGACACACCGAAAATATGCCTCTGTGTAAAAAGCACTGCTACTCCTGCACATCCAAGACACTCAAATCCACGATGCGAATCTTGAGCACTTCGCAGGTATGCTTTTTCGAGCCGGAAAAGGCCACTATCAGGTGTCCGTCGTGTTCGATGACATGGGGGTAGTCGATCACCCGCCCACCGGTCAGGTAGCCCATCTTGTTAAAAACGATGCCGTCATCGCTGATGGAAAGCACGAGGGGATCGCGCTTCTTCGGGTTGGCATTGGATACGAGGACATAGCGCCCGTCGCTCATACGGAGGACGTGGAACTTGGAACTCGCGTCGGGAAAATTGGTCTTTACCGGGTCGCTCCAGGTTCGGCCATTATCGGTGGAGAAGGCGCGGAAGATATAGCCGCTTTTGTTGTTGTCTCGAAACAGTGCCAGCAAATTGTCGTCTGGCAACACCCACCAATAGGGTTCTTCCGCCAGCAAGCGCGAATCGGTGTAGGACACTGCCGGGAAAGATTCCCACGTATCGATGGCTTCGGTGCCACCCGCGAGGAAATAGACATGACGGTCAAAGGAGCGACGGGTCATCATCCACTCGCCGGTGGGTATTTTCTTGGGCGGGAAGTTGTTGATGGTGTTGTCATAGATCACCCCGAGGGCATCCCAGGAATCGCTTTCCTTGTTGTAGCGAAAGGCGTGGAGTTCCAGGCCCGGCCCGAAAAAGCCATCGGCTTCATCCAGGGAGGCCAGGGCCAGCAGTTCGCCCTCACGCTCCCAGAAGCCTCGGGAAATCCATCGGAAGCCCTCGGGATTTCGCGTGTTGTAGATCGGCGAATCGGGTCCTGAGTTCGGTGGAACAGGTGTCAGGTATCGAGACTCGCTCCAGGTGAGAGCATCTTCGCTGGTGGCATACTTCACCCGCTGCCCCACCTTGTCTTCCACGGACGGTCCATCGCTCCACATAGCCCAGAATCGTCCGTCGTAGTGAATCAGGTAGTTGTGTTGGTTCACGCCGCCATGAGGCCGGGCATCGCTGACCACCGCAGGTTTCGAGGGAATGCGTGGCAACTTAACGAAGTCGATGTCATGGGTATTTTCCGGCACCCAGGGTCCCTGTAGCATGAGGGTCGATGCGGGGTTGTCACCCGGATGGGGGTAGGCTTCGGCGGCGTGGGCCACCGTGCCCGTAAAACCGGCAAAAGCCAGAACAACAACGGCGGCAATTTCAGAAAAAAAAGAACGGCTCAACAACATGGACATTTCCTTTGGATTGACCATAAAATACGGGAGTTTTGGCTGCCCCGTTGAGGAGGGACATAAAGGGCGAAAAGGACGTAAGGGACAGAACAAGCTATGGCAGGAGCGCTCCAAATCCCACCTATCGGCGACAGCTACAATGATGCCATAACCATCTTCTACGCATCCCGGATGTTCTCTTCCAGTTCGACCAAGGTCTCCCCCTGACTGAATACGCCCGGAACCTCCTTTAGCCGCCCGATATACCAACCGTCATCGAGCCAACAATATTCCAATCTGTAGTGATGCTTCATCAATCGCACTCCTATCACCTGTCTGGAGCATAGCACAAACACGAAGACAGGCCCTTGCCTGGAGGCTGACGATACGCTACGCAGAACGAAAAAGCGAACAAAGGACCTCAATCAAATCCAAGCCCCTCTCATCCATAGAACAGCACGTCGGGTGCCACGGGTTCCCAGGCCGACGGAAAAACAGGGCCATGTTTTCAAGAAGCCCTGCTCAATCGAACGCGGGAGAATATGACGGCGGGCATGGAATTTCTGTCAGGTTTCGACACCGAAGTTATGGTCCCGAAACGGCGACATCCGTCACCATCACGCTAAGGTCAATGACGGAGAAAAAGACCGCCGAATACCAGATAAAAACCAAGCCGCCCATCGCACATAGAACCAGCGGGGCACCTATTTCCAAAAGGAGATGGGCACCGCGCCGCGCTTGGATCTGATAGAGGTCAGCGATCTGTCGAAATCCCTCGGGCACGTGGCCACTGGCTTCGGCCAGGCCCAGCAGTGAGCGCATGGATCGGGGCACGACACGCCGCTCGATCTCCAGGGAATCGCGCAGGGATTCGCCTTCTTCAATCCGATCCGCGATGCGGTACAGGACCCGTTGACAGACGACCGAAGGACTCGCTTCCGCAGCGGAGCGCAGTGCGACATGCAACGCAATACCCGCGCCCGTAAGCATGGAAATCATGGTACAGGCATCCGCCATGTATCGTTTTATGTGCCGCATGCGCGACATGGGAAACACACTTTCCACGCGGAGAAAACAATCACGCAGGAAGCCGTTGCGAAGGGCCGAGTACTGCCAGGCAAGCCAGAGTACGGGCAAAGACAACAGGGCAAAAGCGCATGTCCAAAATCCCTGCATGG
>JAJRPE010000434.1 GCA_024280935.1 Candidatus Hydrogenedentota bacterium | reverse complement strand
GGCAAGGCATCCACAAACTCGTGCCAGTGATAGAAGGTGTGCTCGGCACGGGTATCTTTTGCGAAACGGTTATTGGCCCCGGCAAAGAGACCTGCCATCCCACCCAAGGCCTGCACACCCTTGATGTCCGTAGGTTCCAAGTCGCCAAGATGCAGTAGTTCATGGGGTGCCACATTCAGTGCTTTGGCAGTCCGCTCAAACATGGGGGCCTGGGGCTTGGCAACACCCACTTCATCGGAAAAGGTCAACGTGGTGAAGTGGGGGGTAAACCCGTTATCATCCAGCAGTCTGCGAAGAGAGCTTCCGGGACTCATGCCGCTATCCGAAATGATGCCGATGGGGAGCTGTTCCGCCGCCGCACGCACGGCATCCAGGGCACCGGGTATGGGAACAGGTGGATAGGCGAAGATGGCCGTGCCGAATACTTCCGCAAGCTTCTGAAATGTTGCTGGGGCCATGGATATTTCCAGCGCGTCACAGGCCATGCGAACCGCGTCGACCGGCGCCAGGGTTCGCTGCTCCGTTGCATGGACCCGGAAGAATTCGGCGTGTGCCTTCTGAATCGCGGTATCCGCCGCGACAGGATCAGCACCCGTTGCCTCGCAAAATTCATCCACCCGAACCTGGTGCCGCTCGGCGCGATTGTGCTCCTCAAAGAGAGTCATCCAGAAATCAAAGGTTATCGCCCGAACGGCCATATCCGCCAAACCCTCCAGCTCCGCCATTTCGGTGCCCCCTCCTCATATCGATCCCCCTGAACCCCTTGTTGTGCGACCAAGTCGCGATACTCCTGAAGCTGGGCCTCCGAAACACCATCGGTGCGATGTCCCATTCGTCGTGCGGGCGAACCCATCCATATTTCCAGCGGACCCACGTTCTTGGTGACGACGGAATAGGGCCCGATGACGGCACCATCGCCAATGGTGACCCCCGGCCCAATAAAGCAGCCGCTTCCGACAAAAATGTCGTTGCCGATGATGATGGGCTTGGAGACGTACTCCACGTCGTTCTGCCCCTTGGCATTGTCTTTCAGCACCGGCATGGTGTCGCAGAGGATGGAAAACTCGGCGATGGCTGTGTAGTTGCCAATCTGGATACGTTCGTGGGCTACCGCCGTACAGCCCCAGCTCAAGCCGGACCGGTTGCCAAAGATTATTTTCCCGTCGCCATGGGTGCGCAGGGTCACGTCGTTTCGAAGACGACAAAAGTCACCCATTTCCACGTGCCCCTGTATATAGAGTTGGGGAATGGGGAACTGGCAGCGCTTACCCAACCGGGCAAATTTCCAGCGGTGCTTCAGCGTAAGCCAGGTACGTTCAATGGTGTTCATGGGACTCCCTTGTTTCAAAGGGCTATTGTAAGGCAGCCCGGCGGGGCGAGGCAACGCGGACGGAACACGTGCAGAACGAAAAAACGAACAAATGACCTCAATAAAACCCAAGCCCCTCTCCTCTATAAAAAGTACCACTGCGAGTGCCACGGGTAGGCCCGCCAGGGTTTACCCGTGTAGAATCACCGCAGCGGCTCTGGAGCCGGGTAGTTTTCTGTTGGAATTTACACGGGTAAGCCCTGAGAGGCCTACCCGTGGCACCCGACGTGGCTCTTCACAGGAAAGTGTCAAACCCCGGGGTCAGAAAGTCTGGAGGCACGAGGGTCGAAGACTCGCCGTAGGAGAGTTCGTGCGCTTGGAGCAACAACACCGTGGTATTCTGTAACCGCTTACAGGGGCGAAGAGGCTCCCCTCCCTGGAGGGGCTGGGGGTGGGTTAATTCTCACCCGCCCAACCCGCACCCTTAAACTCCCCCGCTTCGCTCTTCCGTGTAAGGGTGGCGCCCAGAGGTTGTTTTTTCAGGCTCAGGGCACCATGGTTGTGAACCCTTACCTGTTTCCACCTTTCCCATTGCCAATGCTATGATAACGTTTTGACGGAGCATTGCCCATGAATCCAGTAGAATTGTATAAATCAGCCCTCGAAGACACCCAGGCCCTCGTGCGCCAGTTGTCCCAGCGCCCACGGAAAACGGCGACCCTTTCTCCCGAAGTTGCCGCGTTGTTGGAATCACTCTCGACGGCAGCGGTGGATTCTACGGAAGCCCAGGCCGATGCACCTTCCGTTGCGTCCGCTCCCCCCCCAAATGAGGCCCCTTCCCTCGCCGAATTGGCGGAGGCCGTGCGGGCGTGCAAGCAGTGCAGCCTGTGCGAAACGCGCACCCAAACGGTTTTTGGCGTGGGTAATGAAAACGCCGATCTGGTTTTCGTGGGCGAAGCGCCGGGCGCCGATGAGGATGCGCAAGGCGAACCCTTTGTGGGCAAGGCGGGCCAGCTCCTGACCGATATCATCGTGAAGGGCATGAAAGTGCGCCGCGAGGAGGTCTACATCTGCAACGTGCTGAAATGCCGTCCGCCCAACAACCGCAATCCAAAACCGGAAGAAATGGCCCAGTGCGAACCCTTCCTGGTCCAGCAGCTTGCCCGGATTCGGCCCAAGGTCATCTGTGCCCTGGGCGGCGTGGCGGCCAAGTGCCTGCTCCAGACGGAGGAGGGCGTGGGGCGGCTCCGGGGCCGTTGGCACAACTACCAGGGCATCCCCCTCCGCGTCACCTATCACCCGGCCTACCTGCTTCGGACACCCTCCGACAAAGGCAAGGTCTGGGAGGACATACAGGAAGTAATGAAGGTGCTCTCGGGTGAAGTTATCCCGGAGGTGTAGCGGCGTATAAGACCGGCGGAAGCATTCTAAAAAGGAACCAAAGAGACGCAAGCAACCAAAGGGATCCGATCCGAATCTGGCTGTGGTTTTGTTTCTTAGGTCATTTGGGGCCTGTTATCGAAAAAAACTATGAGTTTGCGATGTCATTTTCGGCCTGAAAGGCCTCAACAGGTTAGCCCAGGGCAACGCCCTGGGAAAAAAGGAACTAAGAATCAAAGCCCTGAAAGGACGCAATAGAAGCACATCACGGCTACTGTGTCGCCCTTTCAGGGCTGTTAATTATTTCTACATTCTGACCCAGGGCGTTGCCCTGGGCTAACCTGTTGAGTCCCTTCGGGGCGGTCGCTCATGCGACATGGCTCTAACGATTGTACGTGGATTCACCCGCTGCACCGAAGGTGCCACTTCTTCCAGGCAATGTCCCGGACAAAGCTTGGTCCCTTAGGCCCCTAAAATCGGTAACCCAGCCTATGACAACAAACACAACCCATCACACACGCACAGTCCTGTCCCCGGTAAAATGGCGCCACTCCATGTATTTCCGGGTACTGGTGCTTTGCTGCGTTCTGGTGCTGTGCCTCTTTGCCGCCATCTTCATTATAGTTCGCTATACGGTCGGGGAAGCCTCCCAGGAATTGGAGCGGCAGTCCATCCAGATTGCCGATGAACTCTATCGCATCGTGGAAGAAAACCCTTCGATGGAGCACAAGATTGTGGAGGACATCTTGATGCAAGGCTTGGAGAACACTGACATCGAAATCGTTCCCATACTCGGTGATCGCCCCGAACAACGATATTATGCGGAGTATGGCGAGGACGGGGCCGTGCAGCGCGTGTTTTCCATTCCCCTGGACAAGCTCGACGTGCTGATGACGGTACACTACAACACCGTGGCCTCCACAGAGATCCTGCAAGCCTTTAAGAATCGCTATATCATTATGGTGGCCTTTGTATTCATCATCACCCTGTGGATCATGGTCTACTACATGCAAAAAATTCTCCGGCCTCTGGTGGATCTGTCCGATGCCTGTGCGGCCGTCACGGAAGGCAACCTGGAGACGGTGCATATCGCCAGTTCCTCGGGCGAGGTGCGGCTGCTGGAAAGCAAGTTCAACGACATGGTGGTGTCACTCCGGGAAAAAGAAGTAATGGAAGTAAAGCTGCGCCAGGCCCAACGACTGTCGGCCCTCGGGAATCTGGCGGCGGGTGTCGCCCACGACGTGCGCAATCCCCTCAACGCCATCAAGCTGCTGTCGAGTCATGCCATTGATTCGCTGCCGGGCGAAGAAAACGAGCGCGCCGTCAAGCCGTTGATGACGATTCGCGATGAAGTCGACCGGCTGGAAGACATCGTTTCGGGCTTTCTTTCCCTCGCCAAGGAACGGGAACTGGCCCCCGAACCGAACAAAGTGGACGATCTTCTGTCCGACTGCGTGCGTCTGTTTCGGAGGGACGCGGAAGACCGTGGCGTGGCGCTTGTCAGTGAATTAAACGCCGGGGAAACGATGTTGCTGCTGGATGCAAAGCAGTGGACCCGCGCTATTCTCAACGTATTGTTAAATGCCCTGGAGGCTTGTGACGAAGACGGTCATGTTCGTATCAGCTCCCGGATAAAGGAGGGCGTCTGTCGCATTCTCATCGAGGACGATGGACCCGGCTTGCCCAGAGACGTGGCGGAGCAGGTCTTTGATCCCTATTACACCACCAAGCCCGGCGGCACGGGCTTGGGTTTATCCATTACACGGGGCATCGTGGAGGAGCATGGCGGCACGGTCGAGTTGGAGAGCGTTGAGGGCCAGGGCTGCCGCGTACTGATTCTTGTGCCCTTGGAACAGAAGCTCATACGCTAATGCTACCTGTAAACGTTTACAAGCATGGTGCCTTGACCCTGAAAAATCAACCTGCGGGTGCAGGTCGTCTGGACACGTGTTACGCCAACAAGAAAAGCGGCGTGAGTGTAAGCGTTCACGACACGGGCCACTATAATCGACAAAAAGACCGTCGGGTGCCACAGGTAGGCCCGGTAGGGTTTACCCGTGCAGAACCGATGCCCCTGAATCTTAATTATGGTTCATCCGATTCAATGTTATTTGTATTTGTTGCTTTACAGGGCCGAAGGTCCGGGTTCATACCAGCCTGGGGCAACGCCCCAGGTTTCTGGATGCAACCACTCCACAGGGCTGAAAGCCCGTTTCATACCAATCAAGAGGCCCATTTCCCGCTGGATTATGGGCCGGGCCTTCAGCCCTGAATTCTGTCTGATTTGAGACCTGGGGCGTTGCCCCAGGCTGATATAGAACGCACCTTCGGCGCTCAACGACGAGGAAAAAACACAGTCAAAGCAAGTAGCTCTGAACTACACCGTACCCTTGAACCGGAAGAATTTTAATTATCTTCCTTGCCGGTAGAAACTACACGGGTAAGCCCTGAGAGGCCTACCCGTGGCACCCGCAGACCGTTTTTTGAGGGCCAAGATGCCACGGCCCCTGAACGGTTACATTTTTTCTAGCTCTTTTTTTCCCAGGGCGTTGCCCTGGGCTAACCTGTTGAGGCCTTTCAGGCCGAAAACGACATCGCAAACTCATAATTTATTGTCGATAACAGGTGCAAAAGCGCCTAAACACAGGCGGGATGCCTATGCTACGATGGCCCCGCCAGAACCCTGAGACATTAATGGAGCAATCATGGGACAGTCCATCCTCATCACCGAAGATGACCGCGTGCAGCGAGAGATTATTAGCGATATCCTGGAGCAATCGGGCTATGACGTAACCACGAGCGAGTCGGCGGAGTGTACGCTGGAGATTCTCAAGGAGCGGAGCTTTGATCTGGTGCTTACGGACATGCGCATGTCCGGGATGGACGGCCTGGAGTTGTTGCGTCAGGCCAAGCGCCTTCGGGCCGAACTGGAAGTGGTGGTCATGACGGCCCACGCGACCATCCGAACCGCTGTTACCGCGATGAAGGAAGGGGCCATCGACTATCTGGAAAAGCCCTTCGATAAAGACGAGTTACTGCTGGTCGTTGATCGGGCGCTCGAACGGGGCAACCTCCGAAAAGAGAACCGTCAGCTTCGTGCTTTGGTCAAGGACACGTCTTCGCTGGGAAATATCATTGGCGATAGTCCTGCCATGCAAGCGGTTTTTGAACGTACCGCCCGGGCGGCACGGGTTAACAGCACGGTGCTCATCCTGGGAGAATCGGGTACGGGCAAGGAACTTATTGCGCGCCATATCCACTTTGAAGGCAATCGCCAGAAGAAACTCTTCGTGGTGGTGAATTGCGCCGCTATCCCGGACAATCTCGTGGAATCGGAACTCTTCGGCCATGAGAAGGGTGCCTTTACCGGGGCCGACGCGAGCCGACCCGGCAAGTTTGAAGATGCTCATCAGGGCACACTGTTCCTTGACGAGATCGGCGACATGCAATTGGAGTCCCAGGCCAAATTGCTACGGGTCTTACAGGATGGTGTTGTGGAGCGGGTGGGCAGCAGCAAGACCCGCCAGGTGGATGTTCGGGTGATTGCCGCGACGAATCGGGACCTTCGTGAGCGGGTGGAGCGGGGCGAGTTTCGGGAGGATCTCTATTTTCGTCTGGAAGTATTGCCGGTACCCCTGCCGCCCCTCCGGGAACGGATCGAAGACCTGCCCTTGCTCATTAAACACTTTCGGAAAAAACTCAGTGCGAAGATCGGGCTGGATGCCCCAACAATCGGTCCTGATGTACTGGAAGCCTTCCGCCGTTACCGCTGGCCGGGAAATGTCCGTGAGCTGGAACACACCTTGGAGCAACTGTATATCCTGGCCGACGGCGATACCATCGTTGCAAAAGACCTGGCCGGGAAATTCAATGAACGGCCCGACCTATTGGGTGAGGTCGGTCTACCTTCTGGCGGGTTGTCCCTGGAAGAATTGGAGCAAGACCTCATTCGGCAGGCCCTGGATCGGAGCGGCGGACGTATCAAAGAAGCCGCCGCATTACTGGGATTGACCTACAAGACCCTGCAATACCGCCTGAAGAAACACGAGATAGATCGCAAGGCAACGGAGAACTGACAGGGACGAGGGGCACGCAACGAAGAAAAAATATCGTCAACAAATGTGGGAAGCAAATCGTTATAGAGGTAGTGATGCCTTGGCGATGTGCCGCCAGCGATGTTTTGTTGCAAGTTGAGTTGTTGCAGGGTTTTGCGACAGTATCGCTTTGACTTGAAGCGGGTCTGCTCGCAATTGGAGCGGAGCAAGCCTCATTGTGGCGCAATAAACCCCAATTGGGATATTTCACAGGAATGAAACCGAATTGGGCCTGTCGCGTATATATACAGTAGAAGGCACGAAAGGCCAAGCGGCCTTGAAAGCAAAGGACTTAGCGTAATTCGACCAAAATTGGCACAGCGCTTGCGATAGTCCAACCAAGTACGGAAGATTGAATGCAGACGACGCTTTGGCGTCCGGTATGCATGGACAGTTGAATACGATATACGCACTTCAAAGAGGTTCCCAATGCGTCGAATGTCTCCCCAACATGTCAGACTCCCCGATTGCCCCACACCATCTGACATGAAGCGGTTCTCTCCCAAAATATAAGCCGCAACATTCGGCGTGGTCTCCCCCGAGCCACTCCTCCCTCCCCCCCCTATGCTCGGGGGAGACCCTCTCCTCTTTTTTGTCTTCGGTGGTTGATTCCCCGCGAAACTTCCTCCCTTCCCAACGTCCAGAACCCCAAGGTCTCATTTGCGACCTTGGGGTTCTTGGCGTTTGGGCGGCATCTCAGGGACGGACCCGCGCTCGCGAATCTGCCCCAGCGGTAACCGCTTGCTGGCGTGCCAAGATAACGCGTGTAGCACGGTGATCATTGGCGCGCGGGCCTGTACCGGTGGAATAGCGGGGAAGCGCGTGGCCATACCGGGCTAAGATCAGGGTGTTGACCGCCAAGCCCACCGGGACATGCCGCCGCATTGGAGTCGACCCGGTTTCCAGAGGCGTCTGGCAAGCCACGAAGCGGAAACCCTTCCGCGCAGCTCCTTTGCGGCGGTACGTCCCTTGCAGGTCAAAGTTGCCGGGGCGGGCACTTTCTTCCTGTTTCCCTTTGCAATCCCTTGCTCCCTTGTTTGCGCAGATCATTGGCCTCCAAGGGGTTACAACATTGTGTCCGTAGTGGCGCAAATCTTGCACTGCCCATGCGTTGTTGGTTGAAACAGATTGAGGCTTTTCGATGCGCGTGTACGGATTTCATTCCGAAGAGTACGTCCCCCAAGGCGTCAAAAGCACCGCTACCTATACGCGACTGCCCGCACGGACAAGCACCTCGTACCAATCCGTGGCGCAGGATACGATCCGTCCCACCCCCATGGCAGCCGCTCAGAACCCGTCCCACCGCGTACAGGCCGGAGAAAACCTGACACGAATCGTGCGGGATTTGCTCCAGGAGCAGGGGCAGACTCCAACCAACACCACCATCTTCAATGGGGTGCGGAACGTCGCAAAACACAACAAGCTCCCCAACGCGAACTTGATTCATCCCGGACAAGATATCGATCTTTCCGTATTGTTGGAACGAACCGCCTCTGTGGTGGCCTCCCCCAAGGCGCTGCCAACATCGGTGGAACCCCTTGTGGCCTCGTCACCCCTGCCAGCGCTCGCCGCAAAAGTAGCACCAGTTGACCCGCTCCGCGAAACAGCCCTGACCCGTAGCCCTGCACCGTTGAAAATTAATGTTGCCGCACTGCCGTCGCCCGCTGCCTCGCTGGTTGCTCCCTCGCATCGCGAGACAGCAGACACCGACGTACCCAAAACGGTGGATACGTCGGTGGGTGCTGCAATTGCCTTGCAGAAGATACTGAACGGAACAGCCGATTCGCTGGCGCTGATTCAGGGTTTGCTGGAAGAACCTGAGTCCGCCGTGCCCTCGGCCCCGGCAAATCCCTGGGGATCGGTATTGAAGGGCAGTGCCCGGTTGAGTTCTGACTATGGTATACGCAAAGACCCTTTCACCGGACGACTGGCCTTCCACGACGGCATCGACATTGCGGTAAAGCGGGGCACCGAGATTACAGCTCTCCGCGATGGCGAGGTGGTTTACAGTGGCTGGAAGGGCGGCTATGGAAACACGGTCATTGTTCGCCACGAAGATGGGCTGGAAAGCGTTTACGGTCATACCGCAAAAAATCTGGTTTCTCTGGGGGAGCGGGTCCGTGCGGGATCCGTTCTTGCCGAAGTAGGGTCCACGGGGCGTTCCACCGGCCCCCATCTCCACCTGGAAATGCGACGCCATGGAAAGTCGATAAACCCCCTGCCCCATCTTGAAGAGCGGCCCCTTCAATTTGCACGCAACGGCCTCGGCTCGTAGCCGTCGGCTCAAAAACTTTTGTCTCAGGCGCAAACTGGGCACAAAACAGCCCCGGGATACGTGCGGTATCCCGGGGCCTTTTCTTTAGATGTTGCTGTGGATTACTCGAGGACGAGTTCTACGCGGCGGTTCTTGGCTTTTTCGGCCGCCGTCTTGTTCTCATTCACGGGCATGGATTCGCCGTAGAAGGAGAGTTTGACGCGGTCAGCCGGTGCGCCCCGCTTGATCAGGTAGGCATGAACGACTTCCGCACGACGCTGGGAGAGGCCCTTATTGGCTGGCTCACCTGCGACACTGTCGGTGTGGCCGTTCACGTTCAACGTAATCGTGGGCCATTCCTGCACCAGGTGAACCAGGCCACGGAGGTAACCCTTCGTCTCCGATGAGATAGCCGCGCTGCCGCTGGCGAAGTAAATGGTATCCAGCACCGCCGGGGAATCCGGTACGCCGTCAAAGTCATGCCAGTTGTTGTAGGTCTCGGGGTCGTTGATCTTCCCATCGTCCAAGTCAAGAATCTTATCCTGGTCGTTGTCGGGATCGGGAATGCCATCCATGTCTTCGAAGCCATCCTTGTCTTCGGGTGCCCATGGTGCGCCATCCTTCATATCGACGATGCCGTCACCGTCCACGTCCTGGGACCAGATGGTGTCGATATCTGCTTCCGCCGTAGTGATGCGGGCACCCGCCTGGGGCCATTGGCGCACTTCGATGATCTCATGCTCGGCGCGACTCAGTTGATAGTTCGCATCGGCATAGAGCACCGGAGCCACAAGTGCGGCTTTGGCGGAATCCAGCCCGGCAAGGAGCCCCTTGACCCGATTAAAATCGGCCACGCAGGTTTCCTTATCCGCATACTGCTGGAAGGGGCCGCGATCTGCAATGCCGGAACCTTCGGCGATGGCCTTTTCGGCGAAATCATTGGCAAGACGGGAATAGTCCCACGTGCCTTTCTTGGTAAGCGTCCGGTGAAGTACATCTTCCTATTTTCGCTTCTTCTTGTCAAGCTATTCCTTTCAGCTTTGGAAAGGAGCGTGTTTATGTCGAGCAAAAATAGGGTTCGGGGGCGTAATCTAGCGACGGAGGCGTTGTGGCG
>JAJRPE010000433.1 GCA_024280935.1 Candidatus Hydrogenedentota bacterium | reverse complement strand
GCCTGTTATCGACAAAAAAATATGAGTTTGGCGGCCTTGTTTGCATTTTCCAGCGCCGTTGGATACCAACTGCACCGCAGGTGCCACTTCTTCTGGGTAAGGTCCCAGACGAAGCGTAGATTCTTGCTTGCACCTATCGCCCCGAAGGGGCACCACAGGATAGCCCAGGGCAACGCCCTGGGAAAACAGGCACCCACAGTGCCAAAAGCCCTGAAAGGGCGACATAGCACCCTCCGTTGCGCCCTTTCAGGGCATTTCGACACCAAACCCAGGGCGTTGCCCTGGGCTATCCTGTTGGGGCCTTTCAGGTCACAGGCCAAACAACAATACGTCTCAAGTGCGATGGGTAGATATCAAAGCCGGATCTACGCATAAACCGGAAGAACCAAATATGCTGTCCAATTTTTCTCTAGCTCCATGAAACGATTCCCGTAAATCGACGAAGATTTTTTTAGATTGGGGAAGGTTTTCCTGTACCGCTGTCCATCACTGGCCGCAATCAGTCGGAATATGCACATCACAGGCAAAATGCTCCGGCAGAACGAAAAAACGAACCATTGAGTTCAATCAAAGCAGAGGCTTCTCTCCTCCATAAAACACGGCTACGGGTGCCACGGGTAGCCCTGAGAGGCCTATCCGTGGCACCCAACGTGGGTCTTTACAAAATAAGTGCCAAACCCGATTCCATCGGAGGCAGGAAGTCTGGGGTTAATCCTCAACGGTCTTGCTATGTCCCGGAAATTCCAGTTTCCAACTGGCAACCAATTGCCTGTATTTGCTACACTTCCCGTTCCCAGCGCGGAGAGGTGGCCGAGTGGTCGAAGGCGGCGGCCTCGAAAGCCGTTGTGCGGTTCCCCCGTACCGTGGGTTCGAATCCCACCCTCTCCGCCATTAAAATAAGCAACCGTTGTGACTCAGCCAGTTGGCGAGTTCGCGACGGTTTTTTCTTGCCCAAAACGTAAGCGTTGAACTAAACGGCTTCGCCGTAAATCTATGTTGCCGTTGCTCAAACATCAATCCAGTCGGACGTGCCGCGCGATCCTGAGGGACGAAGGTTCGTGCGCTTGGAGCAACAGTACCGTGATATTCCCAAAGCCCCCTGCGCACGAACCCGTCAGGACTCGTTGATACTCGCCTTTTGGGGATCGTGCGGCACGACTTGCTATTCATAGCCGTCCTTTTAAGCACCCCGCGTTCAGTCCAACGGGGTTTCTAAGTCGGCAAGCGACTGAAAAACCATTACTCGTTCACGGAGCACTTCGGGTGCCACCCTTACACGGAGGAGCGAAGCGGGGGACTTTAAGGGTGTGGGTCATCTGAACAAGCGTTGCGCCAACAAGAACGACTGCATGTCGTCCCCGCCCGCTGAAAGCCTACCTGCGAATGCCAGGTCTCTCGTGGAACCCCACACCCACAAGGCCACTCGTGCCTCGTGTCCGTGTAGGTGGCACCCCGAGTTGGCCTGGAGAGACCCAAGGTCAATATAGGCAACGGCGGGGCGTGAACGTTTACCCCAAAACCATTGTTTAAATCCCGCCTCGCAAGCTTCACAACAGCCTCCCCCTCGCGCTATAATTTTCCAGGGCGAAAAATGATTCGGCTGATGCCCTCTCCTATCCCTCAAACGAACTAGAAAGATTCCCACACCATGAGCATTCTCGATTCCTTTTCTCTTACGGGAAAAACGGCTCTTATCACCGGCGGGGCCGGTATCGTTGGCAAGCAGATCGTGCGCGCCCTTGCGGAAGCGGGCGCACACACCTACGTGGCCTCGCGGAATGTGCCCGCCCTCGAAGAACTGGCCGCCGGTTTTGCGAAGGAAGGACTGACGATTCACCCGCGCCAACTCGACCAAGGCGATGAAAGCTCCGTGAATGCCCTGCGCGATACCATTGTCGCCGAACGCTCCACCATTGATGTCTTGGTCAACAACGCGGTGTTGCGCCCCATGGCGGGTGGGTACCACGATGATGCCAAGCGCTTCGAGGAAAGCATGCATGTCAACGCCACGGGACTCTTTATGCTTACCCGGGCCATCGGCGATGTCATGGCCGGCATGCAAAGCGGTTCCATCGTCAACGTAGGTTCCATGATGGGCATGATCGGCCCCGAACCCGCCAACTACGCCAACACGGGCATGCACGGCTGGTATCCCGACTACTTCTTCCACAAGGGTGGCATGATTAATTTCACACGCTTCATCGCGAGTTACTACGGCGAACAAGATGTCCGTTGTAATTGCCTCTCCCCCGGCGGCTTTCAGACGGACAACCACCCCGAAGCCTTCGTGCGCCAATACAACGAGCGCACCTGTCTCGGTCGCATGGCCAATGCCTCGGACATGATGGGTAGTATCGTATTTCTCGCCAGCGATGCCTCGTGCTACCTCACCGGCACGAATATCCCAGTAGACGGCGGGTACACCGCGAAGTAGGCACACAAGTGAAGCTATAAGGGTGCCAACCCGTACGCGGAGGAGCGAAGCGGGGGAGCTTACGGGTGCAGCTCATCAGGACAAACGTCATGCCAACAAGCAGGACTGGAGTAAGCGTTCACGAGCTGCTACGGGTGTCACGGACAAGGGGCGATAGCCCTTGCCCGTGCGAGGATGTTCCTAACAACAAGACCCGGCAAGTTCCTCTCCTTCGCAGGGGCAAGCCCTACGGGGCTTGACCGTGGCACCCGTAGTCGTGTTTTATAGTGTCGGGATGAAATGAAAAATACCGGGAGGCCGTGAACGCTTACGGACTGGATATGCTTGCCAACACGCATTTTCACGCTAAGTAATAACGATAGAGAGCTTCCGCGCACCCGCAAACTTCGCCGGGAACCGGCTGCGTGTGAGGGTGGCACCCGTTGCAGTGATCCATGAAGCCTTAGAGGCCTACAATCTCAGCCAGCACCACCGAAAGCGAGTAATTATGACAATGCACAAGAATGCCACCATGCGATTTGATCTTTCCGGCAAGATAGCCTGGGTGCCGGGCGGCGCGGGTCTGTTGGGCAGTGCTGTGTGTCGCGCCTTGGCAGAGCATGGTGCCCACGTGATAGTCGGCGACCTTCGGGGCGAGGCGGCGGAAGCGGCTGCGACCGTTCTGGTACAGGATGGCCTTCACGCCGAAGGTCGGACCCTGGATATCGGCGATGAAGAGGCGGTTGTTCGCCAAGTGGATGCTATTGTAGCCGAACACGGGCACCTCGATATTATGGTCAACATGACCTTCTTCTACACCAAGGCCCAACTGGAAGACATGACGGCAGCGCAATGGGAGAAGGGCATGCATGTCTCCCTGACCGGTGCCTTTGTGGCCACGCGGGAGGCGGGGCGCGTCATGAAAGCGCAGAAAAAAGGGAGCATTGTCCATTTCAGCAGCATGTATGGCATGGTCAGTCCCGACCCGCGCATGTACCCGCCCACTCAAACGCCCAACCCCGTTGATTACGGGGTCGCGAAGGCGGGCGTCTTGCAGTTGGTGCGCTACCAAGCCGTTTTCATGGCACCCCACGGCGTGCGGGTTAATGCGATAGTACCAGGCCCCTTTCCCAACCCCGATTCACAGGGCGCGGACCCCGATTTCATGAAACTGCTCCTGGGTAAATCACCCATGGGCCGAACGGGGCTGCCCGAGGAGATTGCCGGGGCCGTCGTGTTTCTGTGTTCCGACGCGGCAAGCTACGTCACCGGAACACGAATCGTGGTCGATGGCGGGTGGACAGCCTGGTAGGGAACGGCTTCCTGTGGCATCAGGCGAACCGCGCAATACAGGCACCCATCGTTACTATGTAAGCGTTCACAGGGTAATAAGGGACTGACACGGACCAAGCACCTCCGGCATACAAGAGGTGTACGACTTTATCACGGAATCTTGTGGAAGCAAGGTTACCCAAAGGTCCGTGGCTGTCCCGTCGTTGGCGGAGAAATCCGTGGATCTTCCGCCAACGACGGGACAGCCACG
>JAJRPE010000432.1 GCA_024280935.1 Candidatus Hydrogenedentota bacterium | reverse complement strand
GAAACAAGGTCGTATCGGCGTTGTCAGATGGCAGAACTTCAACGCCCAAACGCATAGACACGAATCGAGTCAGCATAAACAAATAGCATCGTTTATAACAACTTTTCGAGTTCATTCGGTGCCGTTGTGCGAAGCGTTCACCAACGCGACCAACCAGAATTCCCGAAAGATTCTACAAGGGTGCCACCTGCACACGACAGGCCGATTCTCGGCCAAGGGTGTGGGTGCGGATTCGCTATTGTGTCGGGCAGGGATGCCCAACCTCCTTCATCACAGGTGGGTCAGCACCGCGTCCCGCACCTCCAGCAGGGTATCAAAGACCCCATCGGGTTGCAGCGCCTCCAGGGATTCCCGGCTTGCATAACCGGTCGCCACGCCCAAGGTGGTGACGCCGGCCGCTTGTCCCGCGAGGATGTCGAAGTGCATATCGCCGACAAAGACCGTCTCTGCGGGGGTGATGCCCAGCGCTGACATGGCCTTTTCCAGGGCTTCGGGGTGGGGCTTGGGCTGGGCCACGTCGGCAGGACCAATGCGGGTCTCCATGTAGTGCAAGACATCCAAGTGCTCCAGCAACATTTCGGCGGCCTCCCGCTTTTTCGAGGTGGCAAAGCCCTGATGAAGGCCCCGCTCACGAAAGGTTTCCAGGGTTTCCGCAGCGCCGGGCAAGAGCGTGGTTTTCGCGGGGCTGTGTTCCGTGTAGTGGGCTCGATAGATACGGATGCATTCGTCCACGTCATGGGACGTCATCATGGAGAATTGGTTTTGCAGGGGATGTCCGATAGTGTCGATGATGACTTGCCGTCCCGGCCGGGCCACGCCGATGGTATCGAAGGTGTGGTTGTAAGAGTCGACAATGGCGTCGGTGGAGTCGATGAGGGTGCCATCGAGGTCAAAGAGTACGGCGCGGATCATGGAGGGGGCTTTCGTTGGGTATCGGGTAGAAAAAAGGGAGGAGGGACATGAGGGACGAAAGAGACATCAGAGACACCGAGTCGTAAGAGTGTGTCTGTTGGATTGGGGAAGGCATATAGCACAAAGTCCCGAAGACACATTGTTGAGGCTTGGTCCCTTAGGTCTCTTCCGTCCCTTTGGTCCCTTAAAAGGTCAGCGAAAACTCCCATCCCTAGCCGAGGTTCTTCCTGAATCGTAGCGTGGCCAGGGTCAGCACAAACATTCCCATGCCGGCCAAGACGACCCCATGCATCCAGAGGTCTTCAAAGCCTGTATTGCGAAGAATAATGCCCCGCAGGATTTGGATAAAATAGGTGACCGGTACCGCCTGACCAATGAGTCGGATGATGGTCGGCATGGACTCCTGGGGAAAAATAAACCCGGAGAGTAGCACGGAGGGCAGGATAATAAAGAAGGAAAACTGAAGGGCTTGGATTTGGTTTTCCGCGAAGGTGGACACCAGCAGCCCCAGCCCGAGGGCGGTAAACAAAAAAATCAGGGTAAATCCGCTGAGCAACAGCAGACTGCCCGCAATGGGCACTTGAAACAGAAAGCTCATGAGCAGCAGCACGGAAATGGTCTCAAAAATGCCCACAATGCCATAGGGCAGCAGCTTGCCCAGGATGAGGCCCAAGCGGGACACCGGCGTCACCATGAGTTGTTCCAGAGTGCCGGTCTCCTTTTCGCGCACGATGGCGAAGGCCGTGAGGAGCATGGTAATCATCTGGAGGATGATGCCGGCCAGCCCCGGAATCATGAAATTGGCGGTGCGCATGTCCGGGTTGAAGAGCACGCGGGGCCGGGCTTCGACGGGGAGCCTGGCGCTTCCTCCCAGGGTCGTAGAAAGAAGCCCTACGGACTTTTGCAGGGCAATGGCGTTGCTCACGTTGAGGGCCTGCATGGCCACGGTCGAATCACTGCCGTCAATGAGTATCTGGAAAGCCGTGTGCTCGCCCGTAAGAAGGC
This sequence comes from Candidatus Hydrogenedentota bacterium, assembly GCA_024280935.1. Lineage (GTDB taxonomy): Bacteria > Hydrogenedentota > Hydrogenedentia > Hydrogenedentales > JAEUWI01 > JAEUWI01. Next base: position 17,128 of record JAJRPE010000432.1, on the reverse strand, counting down.
GGTCACTGTAGTTTCGCGGGATCTTCAATCCGATCTTGGCATCGCCCCGAATAATAGCCGCAATGATTTCGTCGTCACTGCGGACAGTTTCCTTGATGGTGAAGTAGCCCGAGTTCTTAAAGCTGTCGATGAGCGCCCGGCTTTCCGCACGGCCATCCTGGTTGTACACGTAGGTGGTGATGTTCTTCACATCCATATCGATGGCGTAGCCGAAGACCGTAAGTTGCGCGGCAGGGACCAGGAGCATAAGGAAGAGGGTCTTCGGATCCCGCAGAATGTGGCGGGACTCCTTGTACATGATGGAAACGAGCCCCTTAAAGTGGTTGGACCATAGCCAGGATGTGTGGGCTTTGTTGTCTGGGGAGGCGCTAGGCACGGGCGCGCTCCTTGGCCCGTTTATGGGTCAGCGTGACGAAGACATCTTCAAGCGTTGCCGGTATGCTGCGAATTTCCGCCCCATCAAAATCGCCTTGCCCCAAATCACGAAGGAGAAAACGCTCGGCCCCTTCCTCGGTTAGCACGTGGAGGGCGTCCCCGAAAATGGTGACGTCCTGAACGTAGGGCATGTCACTCAGGTGGCGCATCGCCATGGCCACGCGGGGCACCCGGATTTCATAGCGGGCTGTGCCCTCGGGCGTGACGTCGGGCAGGGCCTTGAGCTCGTTGGGTGTGCCATAGACGATGAGTTTTGCGTAATAAATATAGCCAAGATGGCTGCACCGTTCGGCTTCGTCCATGTAGTGGGTCGTGACGAAAAAGGTAACGCCCTGGCCCGCGAGATCGAAGAGAAGGTTCCAGAGATCGCGGCGTGCCACCGGGTCAATGCCCGCCGTGGGTTCGTCGAGGAACATGAGTTTGGGCTGGTGTACCAATGCGCAGGCGAGGGCCAGCCGTTGTTTCCAGCCCCCGGAAAGATTGCCCGCAAGCAATTTCCTGAAATCCCCGATGCCAACGATATCGATGACAGACTCGATGCGGTCTTTTCGCTCATTCCGGGGAATGCCATAGATACCGGCGTAGAAGCGGAGATTTTCCATGACCGAGAGATCGGCATAGAGGCTGAATTGCTGGGACATGTAGCCTATGCCGCGCTTGATGGCCTCGGTTTCTTTCACGATATCATGCCCGAGGACGGTGCCACTCCCCGAGGAGGGGTGGAGCAGGCCGCAGAGCATACGAATGAGCGTGGTCTTGCCCGAGCCGTTGGGTCCCAGGAATCCGAATATGTCGCCTTCCTCGACCTCCATGCTGACCTTGTCCACGGCTGTCATCTTGCCAAAGCGACGGGTCAGATCCTTGACCTGGATAACGCTGTCCATCAGCGCTCCCCGTTGTTGCGGGGAAGTTGGGCCGTGATCGTCATGCCGGGGCGCAGTTTGCCTCCATGGGTATCGAGGTCAATGGTTACACCAAAGACCTGCTGGACCCGTTCTTCCTGGGTCTGGAGGTTGCGCGGCGTATATTCGCCTTCCGAAGCGATGCGACGAATGGTGCCTTGGAAGAGCACGTTGTCGAAGGCATCGGCGCTAAAACTGATTTCCTGCTGAACATGGAGATGGCCGAGCATGGCGGCTCCCACAAAAATCGTCACTTCCAAGTCTTCGGGGTCAACCACGCGCACAACAGGCCCCGGCCGAAGGAGGTCGCCAGGCCGCACATCGAGCGACTCAATGATGCCGACTTGCGGCGCGACAATCTTCATCTCATCCACACCGATTTGGGCACGGGTCCGTTCTGCGATGGCCCCGTCCCGCGCGGCCCGTGCGGCGGCGATATCCTCTTCCCGCGCGCCTACTTTCAACTCAGCCAGGGCGGCCTGGGCCTGTTCATTGGCGGCGCGGGCCATGGCGATTTCTTCGTTGCGCGCCCCGCTCAGGACGAGATCCCGTTGCTCTTTCGCGCCTCGATATTGGGCTTCAGCGGCATCCAAGGCGGCCTGGGCCTGGTCAAATTGGCGTTGGGAGGCCACCTTTTTCGCTAGAAGGTTTTCAATGCGTTCAAATTCTTTGCGGGCTACCGTGCGCTGGGCCAGGGCCGCATCCAGAGCCGCATTTGCCGCTCGAATCTCCTGGTTTCGTGCTCCCTTGAGCGCCATTTCCAGTTGTGCGGCAGCTACCTGCGCGGCGGCTTCGCCCTGGCGCAACTGTTCGGGTGTGGCCCCAGCCTCCAGCTTGGCTAGCAAGGCATCCCGTGCCGCGATCTGGGCATCCGCAGCAGCCAACAGGGCACGGGCTTCGGCACCGTCCAACTGGATGAGCACATCGCCTTTCTTGACGGTGTCGCCCTCCTCAACCAATACCTTGATGACCCGTCCGCCGATTCGTGAACCCGCCGTGGCCGTGCGGGCCTCAATGGTGCCGGACACCGAAATGGTTCCGTTTTCCGATGTGGGGCAGCCCGTCAATAAGAGCAAACTGAGGAGGCCGCCAATAAGCACAGATGATTTCAACACATACCTCTCTTAAAACTTTTTTCACCACGAAGGACACGAAGAGCACGAAGAAAAAACGAAGAAAAAGAAAATATGGAGAGACCTAATTAAACGAAGTCACCCCTTAATCCACATGTCGTACCCGTGCTTATTCCGCTTCTTCTTCCGAGAGTGCGAGAACAACCCAGAGTGGAGAGTGCGACTGCGGAGCATGAAAGAGATCCGTATTTCTTATTTTCTTCGTGCTCTTCGTGTCCTTCGTGGTGAACCATTCTTTGTTTATCCCGCTGGTATGTTTTACACGCGGGCCGCAGGAATTACGTATTACTCGGGCAATCCGATAAAGGCCCGGCAGGGAGCGCCGTCCAGGCCATGGAGCGGCATGGGCAGCACCGTAAAGGGATACACACCCGCTTCGACCCCGGCCAGCACGAGTCCTTCCACCACGAAAACCTCGTTTTCCAGCAGTATATGATGTGTCGGCCCCGAATCTTTGTAGGGCGCGATAGAAAGATAGTCAATACCCACCAACTCAACCCCTTCGTCCACCATGCGCTGCGCCGCATCTGGCCCAACCGCCACCAAGCCGGTGTTGAAGGGGCCGTTGACCGGATGTTTTGCATTGTCGGTCTTGAGCAACAGGCGCTTGGGCAGGGGAGACGGACCGAGGTCGTCGGCATGAATCTGCGCCCGTCCCGGGAGCGCCATTACGGTTGCCTCGCCGAAAAAACGCTGAAAATCGACTTCGTGCAGCCGCTTGCCCTCGTCCTCAAAGTGCCACGGCGCATCACAATGGGTGCCCGTATGGCTGGGCAGCGTCAGGGTCGAGGTGTTGCAACTGTCTCCGTCGGCGATCCGGCTGGCCGCTTTGATGCGCACAGGATCATCCCCCGGCCAGACGGTCGTCTGCTCGTGGATGGGGATGCTAACATCGTGCCAGCGGATGCTCATGGGGTTTGTCTTCCGGGAATTCAGGGGGTTGCGGCTTTGTTCACCAATGCGCATATCGGGGTATTATCGCATAGACACCGGTGTGGATGATAAAGGAGATGGCGGATTTTCGGAATAAGGGACCGAAGAGACGAAAGGGACATCAGGGACTGCTCAAGAAACACCGTCCAGCCCGTACTCCCTTACGTCTCATTCGTCCCTAAAGTCCCTCTTCAAGAATGTGCTCCAACCACAACAGCGATCTCCCTATCCGGGAAACACATCTGCTATACTCCCGGCTGAAAAACGCGGTATTCAGAAAGATAGACCATGAGAATTCCAGTCCTGAGCGACTACAACAAGCTGAGCCAGCCTCCCCGGCGCTTTCTCGTGTTCAGCGCGTGCAACGTGCTGTCCTGGTTTTCCCTCGTGGGGCCTGTTTTGGTGCTGTTCGGGCGCAAGATTGACATGCCCGCCTCCTGGATTGGCTACCTCATCTCCTTCATGCCCCTGTCGATGATTCTCGTCCTGGCGACCATTCCCCTCGTGACGCAGCTCGGCTCCAAGAAGCTGATGATCACCACCTGGGTCCTTCGGAACCTGGTAGCGTCCGCCGTCTTTCTCATCCCCTGGGCCATGCACGTCCACGGCGCACGCACAGCGTGGATTGTTTTGCTTGCCGCAGTGCTGGGCTTCTGCATTGTCCGCTCCATGGGCGTGGGCGGCTGGTTTCCCTGGCTTCACGAAGTGGTGCCGGAAAAAGAGCAGGGGCGCTTTTTCAGCACAGAAATGGCCCTGGCCCAGCTTTGCATCGTGTTGGTGACTCTGGCCCAGGCCTTCATTCTCCAGGGAGATCCGGGGATAAGCCGCTTCCTCTTTATCTACGGCTTCGGCATCGCGGCGGGATTGCTCAGCGCCGTGTGGCTGGCACGGGTTCCCGGGGGCCACGCGACCTACGATCCCAGCACCCAGACCAGCAGCCTCGCAACCTACGCGGCAGCCTTTCGTGATCGTCCCTACATCTACTTCGTAGCGACCACGGCCCTCTGTTTTTCCTGCTTTGCCTGGGTAAACTCCAGCATCGTGCTCTACATGCGCGATGCATTGGGCTTCGCCGATACCCCCATCATGGTGATTATGGCGGCGGGCAACTTGAGCGTGCTGCTGACCATCCATTTCTGGGGGCGCTTTGCGGACCATAGCGGCATGGGGCAAGCCTCGTTGCTTGCCATGATTGGCCATTCGATTGCGGCCCTGGTCTACCTGCTTTTGCCCCCGGACGCGCCCTGGTCAGTCTGGCTTCTGCCACCCACCCTTATTGCAACCTCCTTGCTCAGCGCCGCCTACTGGACGCTCTCGCACCGGCATATGATCAGCATCGTCGACAAAGAAAACAAGGTGGGCTACACCAACATCTGGATTCTGGGCACCGCCATATCCATGGGCGTGACGCCCATCCTTGCGGGCTACATCATCGAGCATTTCGGCTTGACGGGATTTCGTGTCGCCTTCGCCATGGCCGGTGTTCTGGGCATCATCGCTGGACTCGCCAATTACTGGGTCGTTCACGACCGCAAGCCTTTGCGCCATGCCCTGGACGAATTGATCAACCCCACCCTGCCCATCCGTACCCTGGCCCGCATTGCCTGGATTACGGCAGGCCTTCACGACAGCAATCGAGACACCGAGAAGGAGGACGCTTCCTGAGCGTCGGCGGGGAGGAGTGCGGACTTTCCAGTCCGCAACAAAGGCCGCTTGATGCTGACAAAGGCTGCTTGTGCTTCAATTTGGAAAGAATAATCGTAAGCGTCCACCGCCTACTCCGGGTGTTGCGGGCAAGGGGGTTGGGCATTCCTGCCCGACATAACATGCACGATGGGCTTGAAAACGCACTTGGTATTTGTGGTGATACGTTGATTGTTCGTAAGCATTCACGACCCGTGGCACCCGCAGGTTACTTTGTTGACTATAGGGTGTCCGTGTCGTGAACGGTTACGAATAATCTTATCGGTCGTGCCGCGCGATCCCGAGGTACGAGGGTTCGTGCGTTTGGAGCAATAGCACGAACCCGTCAGGACTCGTTGATACTCGCCTTTTGGGGATCGTGCGGCACGACGGAGATTCATCGCTTTCCTTTGTGGCTCGGTCATATGCGGATGCGCCGCAAGCACTACCCAAAATGCTTGATCGTATCCCGCAACGCCTCCGCCATCTTCTCCGCCTCCGCCAGTTCGCCAAAATTGTTCTTGAGCTGCATCAGCGTCGGCTGCACCTTTTCCGCCACAGGACACAATCCTGGACGATAGTCCACGTCGCGGTAGAGGGCTTCTTCGCTGCCGTAAAAGCGCTTTTCCGCGAAGGCAGGCTCGTTGTACACACACTGCCAGGCCGCATAGATACTGTCGCCACTCAATTCATTGTACTTCGCCACAAAGTCATCGCGTGGCACGCCAATCGCTGCGTCACCTGTGTAGGCCATGGCAAAGGTCCAGCACGCGCTGACGTAGCCCTCCGGGATTTTCTGCGCCGTGAGCCAGGGACACCCATCAATGGCCGCCTCATAAAGGGCGGCAATCTGTTGGCGCTTCTCCACATAGGAATCCAGCCGGGCCACCTGCGCCAGCCCCACGGCCGCCGCCACTTCCGGCAAGCGGTAGTTCCACCCGATAAACTCGTGGCGCTTATAATTTGGATCCTGGAAGGCCGGTCGCGCACCCGCCGGACCCCGCACCGTACCGCTTTCCGCCGACAGGATGGCGTAGCCCTGACAGGAAAACTTCCGGATTTTTTCCGCGTATTCCTCGTTGTCCGTGATGACAATGCCGCCATCCCCCGTGGACATATGCTTCGTGTTTTCAAAGCTGAAACTCGCCATGTGCCCCATGGTGCCCGACAGCTTGCCCTTGTAGGTGCCCAGGAAACACTGGGCGCAATCCTCAATCACAATCAGGCCATGTTTTTCGGCCAGCGCCATGATGGGGTCCATGTCCACCGGCAAGCCATAGAGGTGGACCGGGATAATCGCCTTCGTTTTTGGCGTGATGTGGGCCTGCACCGAAGCCGGGTCCATGTTGAAGGTTTCCGGGTCGATATCGACGAAAACCGGGATGGCATTCTGATGAACCACCACCGCCGCCGTCGAAATAACCGTCAACGCCGGGACCAAGACTTCATCCCCCGGCTTAACGCCCGCCGCGAAGAGACAACTGTGCATCGTCGACGTGCCCGAGTTGTGGGTGATGCCATAACGCACCCCCATCCGCTCACAGAAGGCCCGCTCCAGCCGCTGATTCATCGTGCCATCCAGGGAACTCCCCAGCCCGCATTCCAGCACCTCTTTCACGTACGCGAGTTCTTCTTCGCCAAAGCGCCAGCTATTGCTACTCATTTGTGTATTCCTTCCGGTATTGGCTTCCAGTACGGACGTGACATGCAGTGGTTATACAGGGAGTCCTTCGGGGCGCGCAAGGCCATTCCCGAGAGGCGTGCGGTCGCATGGGCGGCTCATTCGCTCTAACCCACGTGAGCGATGCCCCCAGTTCCCCAGGTTGACCCTGTTGCGTCGACTTTGAGGACGATGCAGTGAGGCTCGGCAAAAGGATCTTGGACATTCCTGTCCGAGGGAAGGCGCGCTCAAACGCCGAAGGCACAATGAACCTGAGTAGTGCGCTCTGTGTTGCCAAGAACGTAACTTCGGAGCCCCCAGGCTATCTTCACGGCGGCAAGCATTCTTCCACGCCGTGGCTCACGCTACCTCGGACAGGAATGTCCAAGATCCTTTATGTGAATGCGCTCCGCCATCCTTCGCTACCGCTTCGAGGTCATTCACAGGCAGGAATGACCGCGCTGGTCAGGGCCTGCGCAACGATGCACTCTCAGCGCGTGCCTCTGGTTTTTCAATAGTGCCTCGCATAGTTCGACACGGACCACTACGGGCGCTATACTTCGTCTCAACGTTGTAGTGGCAGACCATACACGGGTTGTTCGTAGTAAAAAACCATCAAGTCATTCCCGCCCGCCGCCGCTCCCAGAGGATTATCCCCCCAGTGAAAGTATTCCAACAAGCCCTCGACAAGGCCGTCAAAGACGCGAAAGCACCCGGTGCCGTGGCCTTTGTGGGGCACCGTGACAAGACCCTGTTCCACGGTGTAAGCGGCTACCGCGCTATCGTTCCCCTGCGGCAACCGGTCAAGAAGGACACCCTCTACGATCTCGCGTCCCTGACCAAGGTGCTCTGCACGACGACCTCCATCCTCCTCCTCAATGAGCGCGGAAAACTCGACCTCGGTCAGCCGGTGTCTGAAATCATTCCCGTGCCTGCGTTCAGCAAGTTCACGATTCTCCATCTCTTGACCCACACCTCGGGCCTTCCGGGGCACAAGATCTGGTACAAGGACACGAAGGGCCTTGATGCCTACGTCAAGCGCATCGGCACCCTCGAACTGGGCTGGAAACCGGGCACGCGGCGAAACTATTCGGACCTCGGTTTCATGCTACTGGCGAAGGTGGTGGAGATGGTCGGGCGGGATTCGCTGGATGCCTTCGCTCAGGCCAATATCTTCAAGCCCCTCAAGATGAAGAACACGGGCTTCAAGCCGCCGAAAAAGCGCTGGAAGGACTGCGCCGCCACGGAAAAGTGCGCCTGGCGAAAAAAGGTCATGCAGGGCGAGGTTCACGACGAAAACGCCTATGCCATTGGCGGGGTTTCGGGCCATGCGGGCCTCTTTGCGTCGGCGGAAGATATCGCACGGTTTTGCCGCGCCATGATCGATGGCAAACTTCTCAAGCCTGATACGTTGAAGGCCATTGCGACGCAGGGTGTGGTGCCCACCTACCCCTGGCAGGGACTCGGCTGGAAGAATGACCCCTGGGGCGGCGGTTCGCTGGGGTACCTGCCGTCCCGTCGGGCGATTGGGCACACGGGGTGGACGGGTACGAGCATTTGGATGGATCTGGACCAGGGCTATTTTTCCATCCTCCTGAGCAACACGCCCCACCCCGACCGAACGAAACGGCGCAACAAGACCCTCCGACAGACCTTTCATAAGCCGGTGGCGAAGGCCCTCTACCCCACGTCGACCAACGCCCACACGGGATTGGATCGCGTCGTCTGGGATCACTTCGACCCGCTCAAGGGAAAGCGCGTCGCCCTGTTGACCAATCAGGGTGCCGTGGACGAAATGGGTCGCCACATTCAACACGTTTTGGCCTTGAACGCCGATGTGGAAGTGGCGCGGCTCTTCAGCCCGGAGCATGGCTTCGCTGGCCAGGCCGAGGCGGGGGAGAAGGTGGGGGAGCAGCGGGCCACGGTGCCCGTGGTCAGTCTCTACGGCAAGCAAAAACGACCCACCGCAGCGCAGTTGAAGGGCATCGAACTTTTCGTGGTAGATCTTCCCGACATTGGTGCCCGTTACTACACCTACATGGCGACTATGAAAGCCTGCATGGTGGCCTGCGCCGAGGCGAAGGTGCCCGTCCATGTCCTCGACCGGCCCAATCCCCTGGGGGGCACTATCCTGGAGGGTCCAGTGGCGACGCAGACGGATTCGCTGGTGTGCAGCGCGCCCATTCCCATTCGTCACGGGATGACTTTGGGCGAGTTGGCCCTTTTCTATAAACAGACCGAGCAATCGCTGCGTAATCTCAAGTTGACCGTAAGCCGGGTGGACAATTGGCCGCGTTCCATGATGGCACCCCAGTGCAGCCTGCCGTGGGTGTCGCCATCGCCCAACATCCCCAATTTCGATTCCGCCCTGCTCTACATTGGGATGTGTCTTTTTGAAGGCGTTAATCTCAACGAAGGCCGGGGTACCGACACGCCCTTTCAGATCGTGGGTGCGCCGTGGCTCAAGGCCCAACAGGTCATCGATGCCCTCAAGCCCTTCGAATATCTCGGCTGTGCCCTCAGCGCCGAAGACTATACGCCCCGGTCCATGCCCGGGAAATCGACCAGCCCGCGCTATAAAGATGAACGGTGCCATGGCATTCGTATCAAGGTGACAGACCGGGACAAGGCCCGGCCTTTTACCCTGGCTTACGGATTGTTACGTGCTATACATCGGCTTCAGGGGGAGGAACTGACCTGGCGCGATTTCTTCGATACCCTGGCAGGGGGGGAGGCGCTACGCAAGGCGATTCAGTCGGGGGTGGAGACCGAGGCCTATCTCGATTCAATCCGTGCGGGTGTGGAGCGCTTCAAGGGCGTCCGGCCCGCAATCTACGAGTTGTGAGGCAATAGTAGGCGCTCACGAGTTCCTATGAGGGTGCCACCCTCACACGCAGCCGGTTCCCGGTTAAGTTTGCGGGTGAGGGGCTACGGAAAATGACTTTGAACCGTTACTTGGGCTGGAACGTGAGTCTCTTCTAATACCCCAAAGTGTCTATCCCAGATGCTGAGCTTTCCTCAAAAGCAGCACCCACAAAGCCGTTCGTACCTCACGTCTGTGTAGGTGGCACCCTTGTAGCTCATTTTATAGCGATACGGCGACATCAAGAATGAGAACGCTTACCAAAAAACGCCGCGATACGATGCGCATCACGGCGTTGGGGAGTAGAGGCGGCCTGTCTGGGTTTAGATCGGGGTGTCTGCCTTGTAGAGCACGGTATAGAGCAAGTCGCCGGAACCGGCGCGGGCACCGACCTCATGGGCTAGAACCGTCTTGATATCCACCACATCGACGCTGTTTTCCTGGAGCCATGAATTGACCGTAGCGTCCAATTCCATGGTTTTGTCTTCGTAGCCCTTGAATGTCTTCACATATATCATGTTTCGCTATCCCTTGTTTGCATTACTCCACGATATTACGCAGGTCGTAGTGTAGCAGGAAGCGTGGGAAAATACACGTTATTCATCGCACGCCTTGATGGTCAAGGGACCGGGAGCCAAGGAAGGAGAAAGTGTGAGGGCGCGGCGAACCGCACCCTCACTTTGGAAAGAGCGAAGTCGACGTCCAATCGTCTTACTCTGACAAAATACAGTCCGAATTGTACCCGCCCGTGCTGGGTGCTTCCATGCCTGTATCTATCAAGCGCATTTGTATAACTATCATGAATATCGTATGATGCCTAAAGCATTTGGCGAAGTTTGGATCTGAAACGCCCTGAATTATAGCGCCCAACGAGACCTTTCATTGGCAGCGGTGACGAATTGTTCTTCGTTCGTATTCGCAAAAGTTGAGACGAAATATGGGACGGTCGGTTCTGAGGAGGATTTGCTCTTGAAACCATCAACACCACTATCGGATGAAATCATCGATATCAAGAAGTGGTCGCCTCAATGCAGGGAGCACTATATTCCCCGGCGCTCAAAGCGGGCCGCAGCCGTGGAGAAAAAAGGAATCGCCGAAGGGGGAATTACGGAGGCTTTCCCAGACTATGAAATCGGCCGAACTGCCCCCGTATTTCACTTGCTGCTCTACACGACCTGCGGCGAGGGGCAGGTTCGATCACCCCATTCGCACTATGTCGTGGGCCGGGAGGAGGTGCTCATCATTCCTGCGGGAACGCCCTTCAACTATCGTCCCCATCGAGGTCCCTGGTCGTTTGTCTGGTTTCATCTCGTGGAGATGGAGCAGTGGGCGCGTCTTCGGGATCAGGATTTGATCGTCCAGGGAACGACGCTCAATTCACCCATGGAGAAGTCCATGGTGGAATATCTCCACGAGTCCCATGGCACCAGCCTCTATTCTCCCCGGGCGGCGGGCTTGCATGCGGAACTTCTTGCGCTCTATATCGAACGGGAACTGAGTCAGTTCAGCGGTCGGGGCGGCGGGGACGTTCTGGTTCGCCTGGACAGGCTGTGGGACCAGGTCAACGAGGATCCCGCCAAGCCATGGAATGTTGAAATGATAGCGCGACAACTTCACATATCGGTTCCCCATTTGCACCGCCTGGTTCGGGCGAGTACGGGTACCTCGCCCATGAAGATGGTGACCCGGTTACGGATGGAGCGCGCCCAGGATCTCTTGATCATCCTGGCTTGCAAGATATCCGCCGTTGCCAACATGGTCGGTTATGAAAACGAGTTTGCTTTTTCGGTGGCCTTCAAGCGCTTTTCCGGCGTGACACCCAGCCAGTTTCGCCGACCCTCAAGCAGTTCGCCTGAGTGATGCCCAGGCGGTTTCGCCGACCCGCAATATCCTTCCTATTGAAAACGAAGCAAGTGGTAGTTCTTCTTGCCTTTTCGGACCACGGCCAAGCCTTCCGTCAGCAGCGAATCACGACTTAGTGTCGCCGCTTCGTCCTCGACGCGCTGGCTGTTTAAGTACAGGCCCCCGTTTTTTATCAATCGGCGGCCTTCGCCCTTGCTCGTAAAGATGCCCGTATCAACCAGGACTTCCAAGAGCAGGCGGTCCCCCGCCAGAATGCCCTTGTCCAGCGTGCTGCTGGGCACTTCGCTGAATACATCGCCCAGCGTTGCCTCATCAAGGCCCTGAAGGTCGCCCCCAAACATCGCTTGGGATGCCTTGATGGCATTCTCCAGCGCGGCTTCCCCATGGACCATCCCCGTAAGCTCCTCGGCGAGGCGACGTTGTGCGGCACGCTTGTGGGGTTCCTCCACGATCTGCGTCTCATATTCCGCGATCATTTCCTGCGTGAGGAAGGTGAAGTACTTCAGGTATTTTGCGGCATCGGCATCAGACTGGTTCAGCCAGAATTGATAGAACTTGTAGGGTGAAGTTCGCGTGGGATCGAGCCAGATGTTGCCCGACTCCGATTTGCCGAACTTCGTACCATCCGACTTGGTTACCAGGGGCAGCGTAAGGCCATAGGTCTCCGCGCTGTTCACCCGGCGGGTCAAATCCATGCCGGCCACGATGTTGCCCCACTGATCGCTGCCGCCGATTTGCAACTGGCAGCCATATTCCCCATTGAGCTGCATGAAATCGTAGGCTTGAAGCAAACTGTAGGTAAATTCAGTGAAAGAAATGCCGTGGTCCCGGTCTTCCAGGCGTTGGCGCACCGATTCTTTGCCCAACATCACGTTGACGCTGAAGTGCTTGCCCACGTCGCGGAGGAAGTCGATAAACGACAGGCTTCCGAGCCAGTCAATATTGTTTCGCATAATGGCGGCGTTTTTCCCCTCAAAGTCGAGAAAACGGTCCAATTGCGCTCGAATTCCAGTCGCATTTTCGTCGACTTGCTCTTTGGTCAGCAGCGAACGTTCCGCCGCTTTGAAGCTGGGATCGCCGATCAGGCCCGTTCCGCCGCCGACCAGCACAATGGGCTTGTGCCCGGCGCGCTGGAAGTGCATCAGGCCGATTATAGGGACGAGGCTGCCCACATGGAGGCTGTCCGCCGTGGGGTCAAAGCCACAATAGAGTGTCATGGGGCCTTTTTCCAATACATCGGAAAGGGTGTCGTGGGTCTGCTGTTGAAGCAGACCGCGCCAGGAAAGTTCTTCGAGGAGCGTCATTGCGGTTTTCTCCGTGGAATCTTATGTTGCAAGGTGCGCACATGGGTTGGCGCAAAAGGAAATATCCGGGCAGGGGAAAGTCTGCTTGTTGCATGAGCGGGCACCTGCCGGGCTGAGATTTTTGCTTGCCGTGACAGATTGGGTCTATACGGCGTTATGCTAGCAAAGCGTTGATTCGGGGCGCAAGAGTGACAAAATATCGGCAGATGGCGTTTTGTAAGCGAGTAAAATCCGAAATTCAAGAAAAAAATACGAGGAATGGCGGTATTTAGTTGACTTTTACTGTACGTTCCCGCAAACTTAAAGCGATTTTGGGGATATGTATAGATCTCTACGAAGGAAGCGTGTGTCCATGGCGACCTTCGCTAAGTTGTAGAGGAAAAACTCAGGAGAGTCCAAACCGCTATGCCTCGCTGGTCCTTTACCTATAGGTCTGCTGTTATTGTACTTACCGCTCTGGTGCTTGCAGGGTGTCCACAAACGACTCCAGACCCGGAACCCATCGCTAATTTTACCGCGAGTCCACGCTCGGGAAACACCGGCCTTACGGCTTCGTTCACGGATCTATCGACCACTGTAGGTGTCGGGTCGATCGTGTCTTGGCAGTGGGATTTTGGTGATGGAAGCCGAAGCATAGAGCCCAATCCCACGCATACCTATTTGAGTTCGGGCGAGTTCACCGTTTCGCTGACGGTTAGCAGCAGTGGCGGCACACACACACGGACGCGGATCGGGTATATCATAATCGACTCCCCTTCGGGTTCCGATCAGCTTGATGGCGATGGCGGCACGGTATCGACAAATGGCGTAAGCATCACGGTGCCTGCGGGCGCATTGCAATCCCGCGTGGACTTTGGCGTAACCCAGGTCACGACGGAAATTCCCTTTAGCGTATTTGAAACCATCAACCGGGTCGGCGATACGTTTCGGATTACCCATGACAGCACAACGAGCCTGTCCACATCTTCCTCCGAGGCACCCTTTCAGCCCGTCACCCTTTCCATTCCCTATGCGGAAGATGTTGTGCCCACAGGGAGCCGGATTCCGGCCAAGGTACACATTATTGCCCAACTGAGCACGGGTGATGTGATCCCGATACTCGGATCGATTACGTCGGGCAGTGTTGAGGCCGAGGTGGGCGATTTGCCGGCAGATGCCCTCTACACCGTCGTATATCGGCCTGATGCCTATCTGGCATCGCTCAGCATCGAAGCCAAGGAACCCACGGGTGGTGACTGGAACCAAACGTGGCAGGCTGGTTTGAGTCCCGCGTTGTTATCGCAGTTGACCGCGTTGCGCCTGGGTGACGTGCAGCGTGCGTCCAGTTTCTTTGAAACAGAATTCTCGCAGGAGCAGCTTGACGACACCGAAGCGGCATTGCTTGCCGGACTTATCGCTGCGCAGCAGAAATTCGAGGGTGTCCAGTCGCGGAGCCCACGTCTACTATCGATGAATGGCGCGTATACCGCGCTGTATTACAACGTGGCCCAGGGATATCCCGCTACGCCCGAGAGTTTCGATGGCGTGTATTACGCCGGAAGTCCTTTTGGCAGTATTGTTCTCGACCCCCGGCAACTGCTTGCCCTGTCGGCGTGGAACGCGGATCGCCTGAATGCCGATGCGAGCAACGTGGATATTGCGCAGATTCTGAGCGCTGACCAAGCCGTGGCGGAAGTGTTGACGCGGGCGGTCGTCGCGGGCTATGACCTGCCTGATGTGCTTGCAAGCAGTTTGGCTGACGGTACGGATGTCGGGTTTGCCGCAGGAATTGAGGAGGGGCTGGCCCTTTACCTCGGTCAGATGAACGGTGGCCTCGGCGTGAATCGCACCCAGCTTACGGGTGACAAAGCTCTGCTTTCCACGCCCGTGCTGGCACCCTTCGACCTGTCGGTCGCGGGCTACAAGGCCGCCAGCCAAGACTTTTATCGTTACGTGGCCAATCGATACAGCCCCGAATCCCCCTTGGCTTATATTTTGTCGGGATCCGGTGCCGTGAAAGGGTTTGTTGAGGAAATTCGCGAGGCCCTTTCTAATCTGGTCAACCCGACCTTTGAGGATGCCGCAGCGCTAAGCCCCCCGGCTATTGATGAGGCGTTTCTTGCATATCTGAATGTGTCACTCGGGGAGGCGTATTTCAATTTTGCGGTGGATTTAGCGTTCGAGCATGGGGCGGACGGCGTGTTGCGGCCAAGTGACGAAGATCGTCTTCCGCTGGTTCTTGACGAAGCACGCTTCGGGGCAGGTGCGTTGCTTTCTGGGACCTTGACAGGCGCGGATGCTGGTTTGGACTTTGCTGGCTTGGGTTTGACGGCAATTACCCCGCTGACATCTCGCGCAATTATCGTGGCAGCGGACCCCGCCGCTGCAAGCCTTCGCCTGACCTTCAATAGAGATGATTGGACGGCAGATGACCGGGGCCAGAGCATCGAAATCCTCGTATACCGAGAGGGACTCGACGGTGTGGCGTTGCCTGCGGGTGAGAGTGTGCTGACCTTCAACGGTTTTGAGGCCGATGCGGGAGAGACTACGGCGAATTTTTACATTCTCGTTGTAAACACCAGCGTGACTACGTTAAGCAGTGTGGAAGTTACCGTGGAGAGCTTTGCTACGGAATAAAATCATTCCGCAGACCGAAAAATTTGGGTTCCAAGGTTGACACGGGCCGTTTTTCTTTGCTAACCTACACGCAGCCGCCCAAACGGGCGGCTGTCTTATTTGTCAATCGCACGCTGGCGTAGCTCAGTTGGTAGAGCAGCTGATTTGTAATCAGCCGGTCGGGGGTTCGAGTCCCTTCGCCAGCCCCAGCATAGTTGAATATTGGTGGTTTTCCGTGTGGTGGATTGCCCGAGTGGCTAAAGGGGGCGGGCTGTAAACCCGCTGGCTTACGCCTACGTTGGTTCGAATCCAACATCCACCACCATTTTTTTTGTCACCATCTTAGTAGATGGTTTTGTGGGCGGGAATAGCTCAGTTGGTAGAGCATCAGCCTTCCAAGCTGAGGGTCGCGAGTTCGAACCTCGTTTCCCGCTCCATTTTATGTTATTGCATTTATTTCAGCCCGCATAGCTCAGTTGGTAGAGCACTTCCATGGTAAGGAAGGGGTCTCCGGTTCGAATCCGGATGTGGGCTCCATTTCAGAATTCAGTGGATTCATGCGTATTGGCATGAGGTTGTGTAAGGAGGGTTGAGAGTATGGCCAAGGAAAAGTTTGAACGTACAAAGCCACACGTGAACGTGGGTACGATTGGTCACGTTGATCACGGTAAGACGACGCTTACCAGTGCAATCACAAAAGTGCTTGCTGTTACCGGTGGTGCCACGGTGATGGATTTCGCCGACATTGATAAGGCTCCCGAAGAAAAAGAGCGTGGCATTACGATTTCAATTGCCCACGTGGAATACGAGACGGAGAACCGTCACTACGCCCACGTTGATTGCCCCGGTCACGCGGATTACGTGAAGAACATGATCACGGGCGCGGCCCAGATGGACGGCGCTATTCTCGTGGTCGCCGCCAACGACGGCCCCATGTCCCAGACGCGTGAGCACATTCTTCTTGCCCGCCAGGTGAACGTGCCCGCCATCGTTGTTTTCATGAACAAGGTGGACATGGTTGACGACGAAGAGCTTCTTGAGCTTGTTGAGATGGAGCTTCGTGAGCTTCTCTCCAAGTACGAGTTCCCCGGCGACGACATTCCCATCACCATGGGTTCGGCCCTGGCCGCCATGGAAGATCGGGACCCGGAAGTTGGTGCAAATCAGATTCTTGCGCTGATGAAGACGGTTGACGAGTATATTCCGACGCCCGTGCGTGAACTCGACAAGCCCTTCCTGATGGCTATCGAAGATGTCTTCACCATCACGGGTCGCGGCACGGTCGCCACGGGCAAGATTGACACCGGTATTATTCACGTGGGTGACAAGGTTGAAATCCTTGGAATCAACGATAAGATTGACACGACGGTTACGGGCGTGGAAATGTTCCGTAAGCTGATGGACGAAGGCCAGGCGGGCGACAACGTCGGACTCCTCCTTCGTGGTGTTGAGCGCACGGACATTGAGCGCGGCCAGGTGGTTGCCAAGCCGGGTTCCATAACGCCCCACACGAAGTTTGAGGGTGAGGTTTATGTGCTGACGAAGGAAGAGGGCGGTCGTCATACGCCGTTCTTTACCGGCTATCGTCCCCAGTTTTACTTCCGCACAACGGACGTGACCGGCAAGTTGGATCTTCCCGAAGGCGTGGAAATGGTTATGCCGGGTGACAACATCACCATTTCGGCAGAGCTTATTGCGCCCATCGCCATGACCGAAGAACTTCGTTTTGCTATCCGCGAAGGTGGCCGCACGGTCGG
>JAJRPE010000431.1 GCA_024280935.1 Candidatus Hydrogenedentota bacterium | reverse complement strand
TCCACCCACCCGTCGGGCGTAACGAAGTCGAAGAAAGCAAAGTTGGCCGCGCCGCTGAAAAGGTGGCGCAAGCGCATGAGGGGAAAAATCTCTCGCTCGTGGCGCTGAATCAAGCCTTCGTCGGGCGATTCGTCACGGTAGGCACGTCGATACTCCATGCCATATTTTTCTGTGAAGCCCTCGACCTGTCCATGGCCAATCATGGGGAGGCCGGGCATGGTGACCATCAGGGTGGCCACGCCAAAGTATTTGTCATCCTTGCCGAATTGTGCCTCCGCCGTATCTTCGTCGGGATTGTTCATGAAATTGACGAATCGCTGAAGGATTTCCGGGCTGAATTCCAATACATTCTTGATGGTTTGCCGGTACTTCTCGTTTTCCTCCGTCTTCAGCATGTTCATGAAGGCGCTGTTGTAAACGCGGTGCATGCCCAGGGTACGGACAAAATAGCCCTCCATCAGCCAGAACGCTTCGGCCAGAAGCAAGGTGTCGGGCACTTCCGCCGCCACCCGATCCACGACTTCGCGCCAGAACTCTGCGGGAAATACCGTGTCAAAGTCTGGTCGGCTCATGCCATACTCCGCGCGGGTTGGGATGGCACCCGCGTCATCGGGCAGGGGAAACCACAGGCGCTGATAGTGTTTCTTCGCCAGGGTCATCGCCGCATCGAATCGGATGATGGGAAACATGCGGGCCACGTGCAGGATGGTCTGGATGACCGCCTCACGGACTTCCGGCAGCAGATAGTTCAACTGGGCCGTATCGTTCCAGGGCATGCTCGTCCCGTCGTTCCCATGGTAAATATAGCGCGTGTGCCCCGTCCAATGGTCGACCCGCTTGAAGACCACGGCGGCATCACGATGATCCCAATACCCATCCTCCACATAGATGCCCACCCGGTCTTCGGGCGACAAGTCCGCGCCACTGAACGTATAATTGGGGAAGGGCGGCTCGCTGCATTGAATAAACCAATCGGGGTGCTCCAGCACCCAGTGCGAGTAAATGCCCACATGATTCGGGACCATGTCACTGGCCAGGCGAATCCCCCGAGCCGAAGCGCGCCGGGCAAGGTCGTTGTAGGCGAGATCACCCCCGAGGTCGTCTGCAATCTCATAGTCGTAAAGAGAATAGGCCGAAGCCGCCGCTTCGGAGTTCCCCATCATCTGCTTGATGGTGCGCGAGGCTTCGGAGCGCTCCCAGAGACCAATGAGCCAGAGTCCGGTAACGCCCCAGGCAGCCAGCTTGTCCAACTCCTTATCAGGAATCTCATCCAGGGTCGTTATGGTCCGCCCATACTGGCGCGAGAGCTGGTCCAGCCACACATAGACGGTCTTCGCCAACAACACAACGTTGGACATCCAGTCCTGGTCGCGGGAAAAGGCCTCGGGTTCCTCGTAGTCCGCGCCATCGCCAACACCCGCACCACGGCCAAAATGTAACACCTCGACGGGACCAGGGCCATGGCCCCGGAATTGTTGCTCTTCTTTCATCACCCCGGAAGCGACCTCGATCTGCCGGAGCAAGAAATCAGGCAGCTTGCTTGACCATTCATCGCGCATGAAAGCCAACTGGCCCTCCAGCGAATCGGGAGAAGCAAGGAGGGGCGCGTAGAGGAATGTCACCAGGTCCTGATCGGTACCGGGAAAGGGAGGCTGGGTTTTCAAAAAGTCATGAAAGGCCGCAATTTGGGCACCGTAGGCCGATGTGTTGCGCAACTCTGAATCGTCGAAGAGCGGGCGGTACGTATCCAAGGCACGGTTCGACACGGCAAGATCGAGGAGGAGCAGTTCGCACAGTGCGCCGTCCCGATTGGACCAAAAGGGACCCTCGCCTACAATGTAGTCCTCTGGACTGATTTCCCCCGCATAAACCGGGTCGGCTGGGTATAGGTCAAGAAAACGTTGAAAGGGCTTTTCCGAAACATGGGGACCCCGCTGCTCAAGGGTCCATTGTTGCGCATCGCGCAGGACACCCGTGTTGATCGACTCGCCATACTGATAGACCAGACAGCGCATGGCCGACAACAACAGGGCGACACCCATCAGTTCCCCGGGCCGAACCGTCCCCGCGTCTGGGGCATCCGCATTCAAGCCGCGATTCATGCGAATAGACAGATCCCGGAATACCCGCACTGCACCCACCGTGTCCAGACGGTCGGGCAAGTCCGATGGAATCCCAAAGCGGTGGCGACCATGGGCGGACATAGGAAGACCCAGTCCAAAATAGTGGTTCAATTCTGTGGTGCTCAATGGTTCTTCCATGTACTCTCTTCCACTGCGTTTGCCCTGACTCGCCCGGCATACAGGCCACTCCAACCAATAATACTCGATCTCGGGAGAGCGACGCTATTTCGTTCCACTTGGGAAAAGCCGTATACTACGCGCAGCCCATGAGTTGCCCCGATAGCACACCCTCCCCAACCCTTGATTGCTACTGGCTTTGCGAATGCGCCCACGGCAGCCATTCAGGGCACCAGGAAGGCTCCCCTCCTTGGAGGGGCTGGGGGTCGGTTAATTCTATCGCAAAGCCCCCTGCCTCCTCCAAGGAGAGAAATGAGGGGATTCCACCGACAATAACACGCAAATACCTTTGGAGTTATTCCGAATGCCCACCTCTGAAAGCCCCGATACCCCCATCACGGTCGTCTCTGGCCTCCCCCGTTCTGGCACCTCCATGATGATGAAAATGCTCGAAGCTGGTGGCATGGACGTACTCACAGACCAAATCCGCACGGCGGACGATGACAACCCCAAGGGATATTATGAGTTTGAGCGGGTGAAAAAGATCACGACGGATCAGGCGTGGCTCCCCGAAGCCCAAGGGAAAGTGGTGAAAATTATTTCCTTCTTGCTGCTGAAGGCACCGTCTGACTATCGCTACAAGGTTGTCTTCATGAAGCGGGCACTGCCCGAGATCCTGGCCTCCCAGCAACAGATGCTCCTGCGGCGGGGCGACAATTCACCCCAGGACGATGTCCGAATGGCGGAACTCTATGAAAAACATCTGAATCAGGCTTGCGCCTGGCTGGAAGGCCAATCGAATATTGACGTCCTCTACGTCGAACACCGCCGCACCCTGGAGTTTCCCCTGGATGTTGCAAAGCAGGTGGCTGATTTTCTGGGCTGCGGCTTAGATCCTGTAGCCATGGCATCGGAGGTCGACAAAAGCCTCCACCGACAGCGTGCGTAAACCGTCTGCCGTGCGATTATCGGTAAGCGTTCACCGCAGGCAGGAGGGCGGGTTTTCCTACCCGCCACAGGGCACACGTTGCGCCAGCCGATGCACACAGGGCAGGGAACAACACGAGATGCCTTTGCTGGCACAACGCTTCCTTTGTCGCGGACTGGAAAGTCCGCACTCCTGCCTGCCGTGTACGCTTAGCTATTCCCTTGACAGACACCGATAATAGGGAAAGACGACACCCCGAAAGTTGCACCACACGCACGGGCTGGGCTATAGTTCCACCGTCTTTTGGATATCGGATATTTTCGATTCCCGGGCATTCCGTAGCGATGTTTCCCTCCACAATTAGGTGTGGAAACCACGCAACGACCCACCGGGCGAGTGGTGGAATTGGCAGACACGACGGACTTAAAATCCGTTGCTAGCGATAGCGTGCGGGTTCAAGTCCCGCCTCGCCCACCATTGTAAACATTGGCGATTCTGAGTTTTCAGGGTCGCTTTTCTTTTTGAGCAAAACAATTTAAGTCCAAGTTAAGTCCAGCATAGCCCTACCGTCGGATGGGTTTCGCGCCCACGTTCGAGCCTCTGCGTCCATCCTCGGCAGCGCTGAACACAGAAAAGCACGCCTTGCACCCGCCGTCTTGCGTGGCCTTGAGCAGATCCATGCGGCTGGTGGCAGTGTCTTTGACGGTTTCGTACTTGTCGAGGGTGCGCCCGCGCTGTAGGCTGCGTTTAGTTCTGGCGTTGCTTCGTTGCGTATTGTCTCGTGCTTGTCCAGGGTGCGCTCAGACACGCCCGCAAGATCTGCGACTTCTGTAGTTGCTCTGCCCTTGTGTAAATTTACACTAGGGTTGTTTACTCCCGCCTTCATCCTCTCCTGCGCCTGTGCTTGGATCTCTGACTTCATAAGCAAGGCCAGATCCATGCGTACCGTTCTTGCCGCCCCTTGTCCAGTCCGTGCTCACACCTCTACTTGGGCCTATGATATGATCTTGGAATGCCCTTGCTTCGGCGAGGGTCCAGACCCGGCCCCGTGGATGCCCCCTCCACCGGTCGGGTCGTTTTTTTTAGACCACCGCGCCCTCTGCCTTCGGGCCATACTCCCTAGTCTTTGGCCGTGGGTAGCTCTTGGCCTCTTTGGAGGTCAGTTTGAACACAGCGATATATCAGCGTACTCTACTGTTGATTGTGCTAGGTTGTTCTAGTGGAGCACGCCATTAGTCACAAGCCACCGAGCGCGGAAGTTGAGCGGTAGACACAACGGAAGGAATCATGAGATGGATACGGAACAGCTACGGAGTCTTGTCGGGAGATATCAAGAGAACAAGGAATTCATAACCAACGAAGAGACGGCAAAAATGGCCTTAGTCGTTCCCTTCGTTCGAGCGCTTGGGTATGATCCGAATAACCCACGGGAGGTGCGGTTGGAGTACTGTGCGGATTTTGCACAGAGCGATGGGAAAAAACATCCAGATCGCATGGACTTCGCCATCTTTGATAAAACCGGCCAAAAGCCGCTCATGGTCATTGAGACTAAACCGCTTGGCACCGATCTACAGGCAAATTCGTTCCAGTTGGCGCGATACGTTTCGCAACTCCCTGATCTGCACTTTGGAATAATCACCGATGGTTGTGATTATCTTTTCTTTGGAGATCTGGAGGCCCAAAATTGCATGGACAAGGAGCCATTCTTTTCATTCTCGCTCAATGATGTCAACACCGACTGGTCGAAGGTAGCGAAGTTTCTCGCTAAATTCAGCCGTGAATCTTTCAATGCCGAAACGCTAGTGACGGACGCAGAGGATAGTCGCTACCGTGAGGCTATGATTGAAAAACTTGTCGTAACATTAAAAAACCCGGCAATTGACGATGGTTTTATGAGATGGATTTCAAAGGATGTATACAAGGGAAGGCTCACGGACACCGTCATGAAACGCCTTGGGGAACTTGCTAAAGATTCCGTAGAGCCAGCAATTCTAAGACTCATGAGCAGCGATTTCTTGGAAAAGTTAAAGGAACGCATGAATAGGCTTCAATCTGGCGAGGCGGATGATTCAAACGAGACTCCTCTGGTGCCAGAGCCAACCGCACTCGAATCCGCTAATACCGGTATTCCTGAGGAGGGGAAGGAGCAAAAAAGAGGAATAGTCACAACAGAAGAGGAATTACGGTTTTACTCGCTGGTCGCGGATATTTGCTCTCAGGCAGACTACTCTCGGGAAGACATACTTTGGAGGGATACGACAAACTACTTTAATGTGTCGTACAAAAAACCTACGCGATGGTTTGTTCGATTCTTTGAACTAAGAGGGGAGCAAAAGGCAGTAGTTACCCAAGTTCCAGTAGAAATAGCGAAGTCGATGTGTCCAGATTTTAGGGTCGAGGAAGCGCCAAGCGTTTTTGGTACAAGTAGAATATATATAGAATCGGCCTCACAGGTTTGGGCGATTAAAGATCTTATTCTTGCGAGCCTTCGGTTGCTTGATTCCGCCCCCGGCAATAACTCGGGTTCAAACGAGTAAATTTCCCAGCCTCGAAGTGAAACAGGGCAAAAGCAAATTCCGCACAAACCGATATATACTGTCGCGTAATGGCAAGCCATGTGCGACCACATGATATGCAATCATGTGGTTATTAGCACAATCGACCCGTATTAATTGGGCCACATGACACGCCATCCCGAAAATGATGCAAAAATGATGCAAATGACTTTTGGGGCGTTCCAAAGTGGACAGGTTTTGGGCGCTCTCGCTCTATGGGTTTATTGACCACACACCATGCTGAGCGTATGCTGATCACTGGCACCCACTGTTGGGTGCGGGAAAGGGGTTTTCGATGGGAAAGAAATACGGGTTTAGCTTTAGCTGGAAACGTGCGATAGGGATATCATCGGCAAAGGGGAAGCTCAGTCGCAAAATAGGGCTTCCCCTCACTCGCTCAGGACGGCAACGAAAGATGGGGAAGGCTGTCGGGTGCTGTATCCCATTCATGATGATCGTCTCCGCGCTCTTGGTCGTGGGATATCTTGCGTAGTACTGCCCGTGCTGTCCATCCCCGGCCACCTCTGGACACAAACGCCCGCCACCGGGTGAGGGTGAGGGTGAGGGTGAGGGGCTTATGGGAACGATTGCTCAGAAGGTGCGGTACAAAGTGCTGTTCTTCGCCGCATTCCTTGCATAGCCCAATTGCTACCTTTATGCGCTAGCTGACAAGTGCCAGGACATCGTGGACTGAATTTGGTGCCAATACATCGTGGACTGGGGCGGGTGGTGTTGTCAACCGAGGGTATGGCTATAGTGACTTCCTTTGTGCCTGAAAGGAGGTCATATGGACAATGCAAAGAAGC
>JAJRPE010000430.1 GCA_024280935.1 Candidatus Hydrogenedentota bacterium | reverse complement strand
GGTACCCAGCGTTACGCTCGTACCTCGCTACACACTGGGCTAAGTTCCGTCATCCACTTCGTGGATTAAAAGAGCACTCGTATTTTCGGTTTTACCGGTGACACCGGCCCCTTTTAGGGGCCCTCCTCATAGCCCCGGCTCTGCCGGTGGTTACTGATTCACCTCTTTTACCCTTATTCGCCAATGTGAAATTCTGTAACTGCCGGATGGAACCAATCGCAGCTTGGCAATATTAAATAGATACTATTTCCTTAAAGCAACCCGGCCAGCATCTTACGGATGGGGAGGGCCTGGCGCGTGTTGCTGAGATTATTTCGTTCGCTGGGGTCGGTCTGCAAGTCAAAGAGATACTCGGTGTTAGACGATTTGTCCGTTATCCACTTATACCGGGCGGTTCGTATGGCCCGCATGGTGTCTTCCCCGTCGATGGTGAGGGCTTTGCGATGGGGTTGCCCCGCAAGGCGCATTTGGGGGAGCAAGCTCAAGCTATCGTGGTGTTCCGTTGTCGAAATGTTCAGGGCATCCAGCATGGTCGCGGGGAAGTCCAACACCGACACGAGTGCGTTATCCCGTTCCCCTTTGCGCTGCCCGAGAAGGCCTCCGATGATAAGGGGAACACGCACGATGGCGTCATAGAGGAGTCCCGGCTCGTCTTCGTAGAGGCCGTGGTCTCCGAGATAGATGCCCTGTGTTGCCGTAAAGATAAATACATTGTTCGTTCGTCCACGGGCTGTCAAGGTGGCTAACAGGCGACCGATCTGGCGATCCATGTGGCTGATGGCCCCATAGTGGGCGGCGAGCCGCTTGCGAAGCAGCTCTTCATCCGCAGTGGGTGCGCCGTCGGGGAGTTGAAGGGCACCGGGCGCATACATATTTTTCCAGGCCGATGGCGTGTCCGTTTGTGTCGTGAATCCGGCCCACAAGAGAAAGGGTTCGTCGGCCGATTGGCAGAAGCGTACCGCCTGGTTGCCAATCCATGTCGTGAGGTCAAGCGATGGGGACTCTCGTTCGGGGTGGGCCTGTAGCGCCGCCAGTTCCGCCGTACACCACTGCCGATAGGCATCGTTGGATTCATCGCCGCCGGTCTGCACAAGCTGGTCGAAGTCATCGCCGGTGCTCCCTACGGTTCCCACGGCCCCGGTCTGGTACCCGGCCTGGCGCAGGCATCCCAGCATTGGCAATGCGGACGTTCCGAAGGTATCGGAAAACGAGGTTGCTCGATTGGCCGGTGTCTGCACCCGATGTGCCGCCGCGTGCGTAAAGCTCAGGCCATGGGCGGCGAGGGCATCCAGATTGGGTGTCCGAATGTCTGGGTTCCCCATGGAGCCCAAGCCGTTCCACCGCATGCCGTCCACGGTGATGAGTATGATGTTGGGGCGTGCCATGTTATGTCAAACTCCGCTCAGGCACGTGCTATGCCCCTGCCAGGGGACGAAGCCGAACGGGTTTTCCACGTTCTATGGAACGCCACATGGCTTCTGTTGCGCGGATGGTGGCCAGGCCACATTCCGGGGGTGTTTCGGTTTTGGTTTTTCCGAGAATACAGCCGACGAAGTTGCTGTCCGGGTTTTCGTGGTATTTTGGGAGGCGGACCTTTCGCGGTTTTCCCGTGGGGCCTTGCTGGAGCAGGGTACCATCCTCGCGGAGAAAGAAGGCCCCCTTGGAGCCGACGATGGTGTGGTCTTCGTGCCACGTGGGCGCATTGCCAATGACCGAAAGGTTGCCCAGTGCTCCGTTGGAGAATTTGAGCGTGATGGCGCTGTTGATGTCCACCTCGGTGTCGAAGCATTCGCCCTGGGCAAAGACTTCGATCACGTCGAGTCCGGTTACCCAGAGCACGATATCGATAAGGTGACTGCCGGAATCGTTCAGTTGGCCGCCCCCTGATATTTCTTTTTCCTGACGCCACGAGTCCCGGGTGAGGCGCAGCCATTCCTGGGCCTGCATGGCTTGGACAAACTGGATATCGCCCAGGTGGCCTTTTTGGATTTCCGAGCGCATGTAGCGAAAGAGGGGATCGTAGTGGCGCTGGTAGGAGAGGGAGAGGACGCGCCCTGATTTTTTTGCGAGCCGAATCAGGCTGCGCGCCTGGGTGCTGTTACATACCAATGGCTTTTCCGAGAGTACATGGAGGCCCCGGCGCAAGGCGGCCCGCGTCTGTTCGTAGTGGAAGGCGTGGGGCGACATAACCAGCACACCGTCCATCGCAACTTCATCCAGCATGGTTTCGTAGTCGGGATAGACCGCAATGCCCCGGGCATCGGGGCAGCGCTTGTAGAGGTTTTTCAGGGCGGCGGGGTTGGGTTCCGTGAGGGCAACCACATTGGCCCGGCCCGTCGCCATGAGCCGCTCAAAATGGCCCGCTGAGATTCCGCCGGCCCCGATAAAGCCAATACGCACGTTTTTGGTCATTCGCTTGTCTCCTTTGTTATGTCATCTTTTCGGGAGGCGGCATGTGTATTTTTCAGGGCAGCCAGCAACCATCGGACACCGGCACGGAGCATCCAGAGGAGGCAGGCCGCGAGGGCTCCGACACTCACGAGAAGCCCCAAGGTCACGCTCATGGGTGCGTATGAAAATTGGACCACATGGGTTCCTGGTGAAACGAGAACGCCCCGGAATAGTCCATTTACTTTTAACAGGGGAGCGCGCTTTCCATCCACGTAGGCCCGCCATCCCGGCGCATAGGTGTCGGCGACAACCAGTATCCCGGCATCGTCGGTATCGACATCAATCACAAGCGATTCGGGCATCTCCGATTGCACAACACAGCGTCCGGCCCCGGATTCCACTGCCGCGTCATTGCTATTCACGTGCGGCAGGGTCTTGGAGAGCGTGCGCCATCCACGGCCCTGGGCTTCGACAACACACGTGGTGTCGCCGGGAAAGTCTGGATCCAGGAGGGCGGCCAGCGCCGCTTCTTCGTCGATAACTGGACGCCAGCGGTGAAGCAGGCGAACTCGGGGCAGCGCCGTTGTATTTCGCCAGAGACTCAGGCCGCCCATGGTGCGATGGAACTCCAAGGAAATCCCATTTTCTCCAGGCGGCGCGTCCATCCAGGGCAGGTTGTGTTCGCCGATGACTATGCGCACGCCCATGTAATTCAGCAACGCCGGATAGAAGATTTTTTCATCGGGTGTGGCGGTGGCTGTAGTCTGCATTGGACTCAGATAGGGGGCGAGGTGATCCCACCAGCGCGCCTGGCCCACGCTGAGCGGCCAATGGGCACCATGAGCGTTGTTTATTCCAAGGAGCAGCCCTGCATTTTCGGGCAGGGTCGTTTGCCGGGCGGCGGGCAGCGTGAGGATTCGCTCCCCCAGCGAGAGGGCCTGTGCCTCCCGCAAGGCAGGCAGGCTGTCTTCCAGCCAGTTCACGTCACCCGTGTAGGGATGCTGATAGATATTCTTGCTGGCATCGCGGAGGTTTGCGAACAAGAGGAACACGAGGAGCGTGCCACAGAGGACGCCCATCCAGGTTACGCGAAGAAGGAAAAAGGGGAGCAGTACAACAAGCGCGGCCAATATCCAGCCCCGCGCATCGGGTGGGCCGAGCACCAGGGTGATTGCCGCCGCAAGGATCACGAGCAATGCGGAACCCCAGATGAGGGGTGACCGGGGGTCACGGCCTGCCAGCAAGAGCCGGTCGGCTCCGAGACCCGTCATCACGGCCAGGGAAAACACGCCGGGGAAGACAAGAACTTTCCAGGTTTCGGTGGTGGCCGTGCCGTCTAATTTCCAGACTGCCGCGCTGATCCAGAGCGTGGCGGCAAGCGAGAAAAAGACCACCTCGAAGCGGCCCCGTTGTTGCAGCAGGGCCGCTGGAATAAGAATCAAGGAGATGACGCCGACGTACAGCATTTCGGGGAGCGTCCCGTCGCCTGGGAGCAGGAATGCTGCCGCGAGAGCTTTCGGGGCGGCAGGAACATGGCCCGCCCAGTTCCATGGCCAAAGCGCTTCCGCCGGGTGGGCCAGGGTTGCCAGCCATGCGCCGTAGGGCACCCATTGCACGGCGGAAAGGGTGG
Source organism: Candidatus Hydrogenedentota bacterium (assembly GCA_024280935.1). Taxonomy (GTDB): domain Bacteria; phylum Hydrogenedentota; class Hydrogenedentia; order Hydrogenedentales; family JAEUWI01; genus JAEUWI01. Next base: position 6,281 of record JAJRPE010000430.1, on the reverse strand, counting down.
CACCCAGGAGAGCCATCAACCCAAGGGCGGATAGTTTTTGGGAAAGCCTGATGTCGTCGCTTTTTCGGTGCCAGACAGCCCGTGCGATGCCATAGGTGAAGGCGCTTCCGGCAAGGAGGAGTGCGAGCATTGGTGTGCCCGCGAAAACCATGAAGGCCATCACGACACCGCCCAGTACGACATGGATGCCCCGTGGTGTGTTGGCGTGCTCGAAAATTATCCAGTAGAGGAGGGGCGTCCAGGCGAGCACGCCCAGAAGCTCTGGGCGCGACATGGTCGCGGCGCTGGCACCGCCAAAGGCATAGGCCATGCCGCCTATGGTTGCGGCGATGTAGCCCGCACCCAGTGCCCGGAGATAGAGTGCGGAAAACAGCCCCATCAGGAGCAGGCCGAGAAAGGCGTGCAGTGCGAGTCCGGTGGATATCGGCACGAAGAGGAAAAGGAGATTGAGGGGTTGAAAGATGCCGTGGGTGGGATTGGCGAAGTAGGGTATGCCGCAGTACTGGTTGCTTGCCCACAGAGGCCACTCGCCCATCCGCAAGCGCCCGAAGCCATACGTAAGGGTGGGCACGACGCGGCCATACAATTCGAGATTTTCATGTCCCGCCGTCGCGGTGCTGCTTGCGGGGGACTCGACATGGGTCCAGAAGAGGGGCGCGAGAATGGCGAAGGTACTAACCAGCAGGAAGAGGGGAACAAGGGCAAATCGCTGGACTCCTGGTTCCACCTTGTTTTTCCCTATGGTATAGCTGCGCCTGAACGGCGCTCGCGAGAATCAGATCGGGTGACGACAGCACCCAGTTTGTGTAGAAGAAAATAGTACCATTCCGGGGGATTTGCTTTCCATTGCCTGAAATGGATGGTGGAATGTGATACTCTACGATTACTTGGATAAATGTATTCAGGCGTTGGTCCGTTTCGGTCGGGCCGGGGCCAGAAGGGCTAACCGGGGTTTCAACGGGAACCGGGCGGAGTGCCTCCGTCAAGAAAGAAAGGCCTATGTTCAGTAACAGACAGCAACAAGTAGCGACCGGTAAACACAAAGCCATGAATGTGGCTCTCATCGGCTGCAGTGGCATGGGGCGTGTTCACGCGGAAATGGCGGCCAATTGCGGCCTGAAGATTGCCATTTGTGCGGACAAATCACGCAAGGCGGCCTCGGAACTGGCGGCCAAGTATGGTGCGAAGGTCATGACCGATGGCTTCAAGGCAGCGGCATCCCCGGATATCGATATTGTGGCTATCGCCACGCCGACCACGACCCACCTCATGTTTATCGAGGCAGCGGCCAAGGCAGGCAAACATATCTTCTGTGAGAAGCCTTTCTGCCGCACCGTGGCTGAGTGCAAGAAGGCCATCGCTGCGGCGAAGAAGGCCAAGGTGAAGCTGTTCGTCGGTCACGTGGTCCGTTATTTTCACGAGTTCGAGGCGATGAAAGCTCAAATCGAAGCCGGGAAGATCGGTGAGCCGGGTTATGTGAAGATCTATCGGGGTGGCCTCTTCCCCGGCGGCCCGAAAAGCTGGTTTGCCAACTATGAGATGAGCGGCGGCGTTACCTTTGATTGCGCTATCCATGACATGGACTGGGTGCGCTACGTCTTTGGCGAGCCAGAGCGCATATTCTGCCAGGCGCTGATGCGGAGCAAGCCACACCTCATGGACTACTCCCAGAGTAACATTCGCCTGAAAAATGGCATGATCGCCACCATCATCGGCACGTGGGCACACCCCAGCGGCTTCCAGGTGAAGGCGGAAATCTGCGGCGACGGCGGGATGATCCAGTACGACAGCAAGGAAGCGCCCATCAGCACCTTGATGCGTGATACGGGCGATGGCCCCAGCATGGTGGTTCCGGGCAGTCCTGTGGCGGAGAGTCCGTACCAGCGTGAATGGGAAGACTTCATCGCCTGGGTACAGGACAACCGCACGCCCCGTGTTACGCCAGAAGACGGCATGATCGCCGTGAAGATGGCTGAAGCCGCATTGAAATCCGCCAAAACCGGCAAGCCGGTTAAGCTCTAAGAAAGGCTATCGCATCATGGCAAAAATTGGAATCATAAGTTTCGCCCACATGCACGCCCAGAGTTATGCCGCGTGCCTCAATGCGTTGCCCAACGCCGAACTTGCGGGCATTTGGGATGACGACGCCAAGCGTGGCCGCAAGATGGCCAGGGAATTCGGCGCGAAGTTTGTCGGTAACCTGGACAAGCTGCTCGCGAGTGATATTGACGGCGTCATCATCTGTTCGGAAAACATGAAGCACCGGAGCATGGTCGAGGCCGCAGCGAAGGCGGGCAAGTGGATTCTCTGCGAGAAGCCCCTGGCCCCGACCGTCAAAGAGGCCAAGGAGATGATCGCCCTCTGCAAGAAGGCGGGCGTCGGTCTCGGCACGGCCTTCCCCTGCCGCTTTGCGCCCACCCTCATGGACGCCCGCGCCCAGATTCAGTCCGGCGCCTTTGGCGAGATCCTCGCCATTTCCGCCACCAACAATGGGACGTGTCCCTTCGACTGGTTTGTCGATGAGAAGCTGTCCGGCGGCGGCGCGACGATGGATCACACGGTCCACGTGGCGGATGTGTTGCGCTGGATCATGGAGAAAGAGTTCACGAAGGTCTACTGCGAAAAGGGCAACCTTCTCCACAAGAAGGAAATCAAGACCGACGATGTCGGTATGCTCAACCTGGAGATGGAAGGCGGCATCCAGGTTTCCCACATCGCCAGTTGGAGCCGGGCCAAGAGCTACCCCACCTGGGGCGACGTGACCCTGGAATTTATTGGCACGGGCGGCGTTCTCAATGTGGATGCCTTCAATCAGAAGGTCAACGTCTATTGTGACGCGACCATGAGCACCGAATGGGCACCCTACGGCGATAACCCCGACATGGGCCTGGTGGGTGACTTCGTCAATGCCTGCGACGAACGCATCGCGCCAAGTGTCACGGGTGAAGACGGTTTGCGGGCCACAGAAGTGACCGTCGCGGCCTATAAGTCGGCCAAGTCGCAGAAGATGGTGAAAATATGAGGTGGCCGGGCTACAACCAAGACGTATGGCCCTGACCATCTTCCGCTTGAGAAACTTCTTGTTTTTATAGCGGCTCTTGCAGACTAAGCGCCCCATTACAACCGACAACGACAATGCGCCAGCTTCACCATGAGGCTGGCGTTTTTTATTGTGTGTAGGGTCTTATTTCAAGTTCGGGCGCGAAAGTGAATTATGGAATTTCATAATTCACGTTTAGGTCCTGAACATGACGTATGAATCCGAGCTACAGGCAACGGAATCTTGATATGCGCGGAATTATCATAATTTATTGCTTGGGCACGTGCCTTGGGTCAGTTTAGCAGCGTAACCCGCCCCATGGGTTTTCTTAGGTCAGTTTCGCGCCTAAACTTGACCTAAGGAAACCCATAGGTCAAGTTTGGCCCCTAAACCTGACCTATGGAACTAGGCTTGCCTAAATTTATGGCAATCTGAATCCAGGTATTGCCTCAACAAAGCGTTTTTATTGTTTTTGTCGGACGCGGGCATACATAAAGGAATCAGTAGGCCGAACTTGCCCATGGTTAATCTTCGCCAACCTTGAAAGCACTTAAATACACTGGAAACACATAAATTCGGTTGCGCTTGTGCCCGGTTGCTTCGAGCAGGAGTCCCAGCGCTTCGAATTCGCGGACCAAGTCACGCGCACTATTTTTTGATAAACCAGTTAGATTCATAGCCGTCGAAACACTCATAACGGGGTTGTCATACAGATACGCCAGCAATTTCGCGCCATTCTCTGCTCGGCGGCCCAGTCCCAAGACCAACTGATCATGCTCTTGTTTCATGGTGAACAGCCGTTCCAAGGTTTCCTTGCCGTTCGTCGCCGTATCGATTACTGCCTGCAAGAAAAAGCGGCACCACTGGCCGATATCGTTCGATGCCCGCGCGCGCGACAGTGCATCGTAGTATTCCGTCCGGTGTTTCTCCAGTTGTGCGGAAAGATACAGGGATGGCTTCGCCAGCAGCCCATGGTTTACAAGGTAAAGCGTGATGAGCAAGCGCCCAATGCGTCCGTTGCCATCCAGAAAAGGGTGGATGGTCTCAAACTGATAGTGGCTCAGTGCGATGCGGATCAGGTGAGGTACTTGAATTGTCTCGTTGTGCCAGAAGGCTTCGAGGTCATCCAGCATCGCCCCGATGTCGTCATGGTGCGGCGGGATGAACGCCGCGTCGGACAGATTCGTGCCGCCGATCCAATTCTGGCTCTTCCTAAACTCGCCTGGCGCTTTGGATTCGCCCCGTGCGCCACGCATCAGGATGGCGTGGGTGTTGCGCAGCAGTCGTAGCGATAGCGGGAGTCGTTCCAAGTCCTGAATGGCGGTGTTCAGCGCGTCGATATAGTTTCGCACTTCGATCTGATCATCCCGCCGTTTCGGGGGAAGATCGCTTGGATCCAAGAAGACCTCCTCCATCTCGGTTTTCGTGCCTTCGATACGGCTGGAGGTGGTTGCTTCCTTGGCTACGTGCATGTTGATGAAGAGGTCCACGTTGGGCGCAATCGTCGTCATGGCATTCAACTCGCCGAGGGTGCGATTCGCTTCGGCAAGCAATACGTTGATGCGCGGATCTTCCCAGTGCCACTCCTGGTTGATGGGCGTGGGGAGGAAGCTCTTGTATTGGTATTGCTGTTTGTAGTTGCCAGCGTGGAAATCTTCGAATTTCATGGAAACATTCTTGCTCGTGATCTGGTGCGTGGCGTTGGAGTTCATTCATTCCTCATAACATGCGTACAGTATACACTTGGGATAGACAGCGCGCCATCGACCGAAAATGGAAGCGGCAAGCGCAACCAAGCCGTGATCGCTTGACTGACGGCATAGCGACACCTACACTGCACCTTCCGATTCTTTGTTTGGTTTTCCGATTGCACCATTACGCTCACCGTACCTGGAAGGTCTTCCCATGATATCCGTCAAAACCAAGTTGCTACTCCCTTGTGCCATCGCGGTGGCCACCCTTGCTTTCCTGGCGGGCTGCGGGCAGTCAACGGATCCAAGTGACAATGCACCGACGTTGGAAGTGCCCGAACCGAAAGAAGCCCCCATGTCCGCGGAGTCCACACCAGAACCTGCTCCTGCACCGGAAATTCCGGCAGAACCTCAGCCCGCGCCCGAGACACCGGCGGAAGACTGGCGCATCGTTCCGGGCGAACGGGTCGGAAAGATCACGGCGACATCGACCGAGGCGGATCTCATCGCGGCCTATGGCGCGGAGAACGTAGGTGATGCACGGTTTGACCTGGGTGAAGGGGAATTCGAAATGGGGACCGGGCTATTCCTGGATGACGAAATCAAGGCCTTGCGTATCCGCTGGGCCGATGGTGAAAAGAAGGCCCGCCCGTCGAGCATTCAATGGCAGGGTGTTAAGTCGGTGTGGAAAACCGTCGAGGGTATTTCGCTGGGAACATCGCTCACCAAGGTACAGGAATTGAATGGCAAGGCCTTCAAGCTCTTGGGATTCGACTGGGATTACGGTGGCACTTTGTCCGATTCCAATGGGGGCGCTATTGTCGGGTTGTCCCGCGAAGATCCAGAGAAGGGATACATAGCGGGCAAGCTGAGCTTGGTGTTTCAGCCCGACTACGACGGCAAGCCCGATTTTCCCGAGGAGAAATACGCTCAGGTCAGGGGAGGTTCGGAATTCAGTTCCGACCACCCGGTAATGCAGGAGTTGAACCCCTTGGTTTATTCCATGACCGTGAGCTTTTCGGAACCCATCGAATAACAGGGTGTCTGCTCGATATAAGTGCAACGGGTGGCTGTTCTGATTTTTCGTAAGCGTTGAACTAAACGGCTTCGCCGTAGAGCACTGTGTAGGCGATGCCGTCATTTGGCACGCATTAAACCAGTCGGACGTGCCGCGCGATCCTGAGGAACGAAGGTTCGTGCGCTTGGAGGAACAGTACCGTGATATTTCCAAAGCCCCCTGCGCACGAACCCGTCAGGACTCGTTTACACTCGCCTTTTGGGGATCGTGCGGCACGACTGCTATTAGTAGCCGTCCTTTTAAGGACTCCGCGTTCAGTCCAACGAGGTTTCTAAGTCGGCAAGCGACTGAAAAACCATTACTCGTTCACAGGGTAATAAGGGACTGACACGGACCAAGCACCTCCGGCATACAAGAGGTGTAGGACTTTATCACGGAACCTTGTGGAAGCAAGGTTACCCAAAGGTCCGTGGCTGTCCCGTCGTTGGCGGAGAAATCCGTGGATCTTCCGCCAACGACGGGACAGCCACGC
>JAJRPE010000429.1 GCA_024280935.1 Candidatus Hydrogenedentota bacterium | reverse complement strand
TTGACAATGCCCGAAAATTTCCGTATAAATGCATTCATGTGCCGTCACTCCTGTGGGATAAGTTACTGTGCAAAGAGCTACATCATAGGAGATTGGCGGCACATCTTAAAAATTGGGTTGTGGGCGAAGCTCACCTTAGATATAATAGGGTGGCATGGTAGCATCGCGGGAATGAAAACATAGGCGAGACGTCTGTGCCACCCTGAGGTAGGCCGGTGCGCGGGAATGAAATGGGCTGCTGGAGTGTCTATATCAGCGTAGCCCAACGGGGCGTTTTTGCACGCAGTGCGCCAGCCGATGCGTGCGTCTCGTCAACGAGCACGGGTGGCCTTGGATGATGCCACGCTGCCTTTGTTGCGGACTGGAAAGTCCGCACTCCTGCCCGTCGTGGGCGCGTATCCATTTGAGTATCTACAGTTCTTACAGGAGGAGCAACCCATGCCTTCTTGGTTTTCCAAGGTTTTCAAGACAGACGAAGAGAAAGAATCGAATGCAAGCGCCCCCGCCCCGGTGGCGGAGGAAGTCATCGACGACGAAGAGGAAGCCCCGCTGCCCGAGCCTCGGCGTGTGGTGAATGCCCCGGTCTTGGCCGACGGCACCGAAACGAGCGGCTACAGCGACGAAATCGTGATTAAGGCGAAGGTAGGCCCCCAGCCCAATGAATGCATTTTTATGGTGGACCGCCCCCTGTTGAAGGGCTTGTCTTTCTGGGCGCCCAACGCGGACGCGGCCTATGCAAGTGCGCCCCTGGCGGCGACCATTTTTGATTCGGGCGGTGTGCTTTCGGTGCTGATTCACGAGATGACCCTCACGGTCACGCGGGACTCCATGGAGATGCGTTCGTGGGAAGAGATGGCAAAAGCTATCGGCGCTCAGATTCGGGCGCACCTGAAGAGCGGAATGCCCATCCTCGATCCCGATTATCAAGAGCGCATCGCTGATGAAGCCACCATTTCCAAAGACCTTCAGCGGGTCATTGACGAAGAAATTAACCCCGGCATCGCGTCCCATTCGGGCGTGATTACGCTCAACCGGGTCGTGGGCAATACGGCCTACATCACCATGGGCGGCGGTTGCCACGGCTGCGCGGCCTCAAGCATTACCCTCCGTTCGGGCATCGAAGGGTCCTTTCGCGCTTCTGTTCCCGAGCTGGGTGCGGTGTTGGATGAAACGGATCACACCTCGGGCACGAATCCTTTCTTCAAGGAACTGCCCGCAGAAATGGGAATGTAACCATGCCACGATTGGATACCTTTGAACTGACCCTTCACACCGGCGATTCGGGACCGGGTTCCGTTCCGAAATACAGCATCAACGGCTTCCCCCTGGAATTTGACGAGAGCGAGGGCGGCACTGGCGCCGGTGAGACCTTGCAGGCCACGGCACATCCCCAGAGTTTTCCCCATACCCTCATATTGAGCGGCCCGGAAGACTGCAATTGGGACATCACCGGCGCGGAAATTACCTATCATTGTGACGGCGATGATCCGTACACGATTACCCTGGGTGCCGTGACACTGGACGACCATGCCGATCTTAATTTGTGGTACGCTAAGCCCCCAAAAGTCTTTGATGTATAGGAGTCGTAGGGGGCTTGGAGTTTTGCAGCTTACAAGGCCAACCCGTGCAAGAAAGTGGCACAGGCGTCCCGCCTGTGTGAATCACAGCCGGGACGGCTGTGCCACATTCCCATGACGGAAAAATGTTGACTTAACGTGGACCCGTAAAGGCTATTTTGAGGTCGTGTGGGCGGTACAGTCACCCCCTTGCGCCGACACCATTTCACTGACGTGCGCGGTGGCTATTATACGGGGGATACTGTCCCGCGCCGATAAACACGGAGAAAGAACATTTCATGAGCGATGCCCAAAAATCCCTCGCCCAGCGGGTCTGCGTTCCCTGCAAGGGCGGTGTTCCACCGCTGAAGGGTGACGATTTGCTCTCACTCCACGGGGAGCTTGGCACGGCCTGGAATGTGGTGGAAGAGCACCATCTGGAGCGGAGCTACAAATTCAAGGACTTCGTCCGGGCGTTGAAGTTCACCAATGTGGTGGGGGCCATTGCCGAGGAGGCGTCCCATCACCCGGATATCCTCACGGCGTGGGGTAAGGTTGTCGTGACGATCTGGACCCACAAGATAGACGGACTCACGGAAGGTGATTTTATATTGGCGGCCAGGGTAGAGGAGGCTTTTCGCGATGCCCTGTAGTGACGTGACCGAAGTCATTGACGTGGTGGTCGACTCCGAGGACCGCCTGAAGTTCTACAGTTTTCGCAAGCGCACCTGTGGCCAGGGGGTGGGGGTGGATAGTTTGCTGCTTGACGTTCTCGGCGGCATGGACGTTGAGGCATTGTTGGCGATATCGCCCGAGAGTTTTCTCGAAACCTGGCCTGCGGCGGAACCCATCGAAGAATTCCTGGGCCTGAAGCATCTCATCGCCTTGCAGTCTTCGGTGGCGGTGTTGCTGGGCCGTGCAGCGGGCGGGCGCGGAGAGATTTGTGCCGCCGCAGAGATCGCCTGTGAAGACGGCGACACCATCATCACGGCCATCATTGCGCTGGAGTTGATCACGGAAAAGATAGCGTCATGCGGCGGCTGCAAGGGCTGCGGAACCACGCGAAAAACAAAAAAACAGGTTGTCTTCAACTGACGGGTGACCGGGCACAGCCAAGATCAATAACCTGCGCTTCGCCAAGGTGAACGTCGGGGGACTGACGCACCCAAAGGCCCTGAAAGTGGTGGGGGAACGTGGTCAATAACGCAATTACCACAATAAAAAAGGCCCTATTTAACGGGTGTGGCTGTCCCGTTGTTGGTGAAGTTGGCCCCGCTTCTGAAGAAGCCAAACAACCCACCCCGGCCCCTCCAAGGAGGGGAGATTTTCGATGTTGTGTGGGCCTATCCGGCTTCCAAGGCAAACAAGGTGCGGGCGAATGCCTCCGAAAAGGGCTTGCCGGGATCGTAGCCTCGGAGCCACCTGCCGTCGATGACCAGGTACGGCACGCCCAGCTTGCCCGTTTTTGCTTCCAGTTTCTCGCCATGGGCCGGGGTCTCGCGAATGTCCCGCTCTTCGTATTCGATGCCGTTGGCATCCATGAAGGACTTCAGGTGTTGGCAATCGCCACACAACTTACCGGAATAGACAATAACGTCCTTTTGGGGCATGGGGTACTCCTGGGTTTTGGGTGCTCACATCCTGCGGTGTCAGTTTCCATAGAATACCGAAGCATGGGCCGTTAGGTCCAACCGGGGCGAACCGGGGGCGCAAATAGCCCGCTAGGCAGCCGTTGGCCGCAAGCAAATTTTTCAGCCGCAAAAGGGGGTTGGGCATTCCTGCCCGACATTAGGCGCATGATGGGTGTCGAATGCGTACTTGGCATCTGTGGTGATGCATTGATGGTACAAAACAGGGTGTGCGTTTTGTCGTTCGATTCCTGCGTGACTGCACGGGCCGATGGCGGACTCTATGCACGACGCGCCCTTTGTGGCGGGCTGGAAAGCCCAACCCCCTTTGCCATGAACACTTACGAATAATCTTGTTGAAAAATCAAGAAAACGCAGGATAGTAGTACGGAGGCCGTCCTAATCCGTTAGCCGTCGGAATTCGTCGTAGATTCCACCAAAGGCTCCGTTGCTGAGAATGAGCACAATATCACCATCCTCCCGCGTGTCATACACGTGCTGCGCGAGGTACTCAGGTTCTTCCCAGATCGATGCGGTACGACCATTTTCACGCAACAGCGATACCAACCGCTCCCGGTCCAGCCGTTCATCTTCTGCGATTCGTTCCGTGCGATAGATGGGTCCCAGATGCACCTCATCGGCTTCGGAAAAGGCGCGACGGAGATCGTCAAAGAAGCGGTTGGTCACCGTCGTGTTGCTTCGCGGCTCGAAGAGGACGCGAAGGCGTTGGCCGGGCCAGCGCGTTTTTGCGCCCGCAATGGTCTCAGCGATGGCGGTGGGGTGGTGGGCGAAATCATCGATATAAGTGATGCCCTCGGATTCCAGAAAGGTCTCCATGCGGCGACGGACCCCGATGAAAGAATCGATGCCTTCACAGACGCGCTGCGCCGTTACGTCAAAATAGTTGGCGACCGCGATTGCCGCGAGCACGTTTTGCAAATTGTGTCGGCCCGTCAAGGTGGTCGCCACCTCGCCGTATTCCTCACCCCGGTAACACACCCGAAGTAGCTGGCGACCCTCTTCAATGCCCAGCACTTCGCCGCGCCAATCGGCCCCGTCGGAGAATCCATAGGTTTCCACGTCGCAAAAAGCATGTTCGGCCAGGCTCGCCGCATGATTGTCGGCGCAGCAGATGAGGCGCCCCTCCGAAGGGATTTGGCGCAACATGCGTTGGAACGACAACTCGATGGCGGCCAGGTCGGGGTAAATGTCCCCGTGGTCAAATTCCAGCGACGTGACCACGGCCACTTCGGGGAGATAATGAAAAAACTTGGCCCGCTTATCGAAAAAGGCCGTGTCGTATTCGTCGCCTTCGATAATAAAGGGCACGCCCTCCGCGCCAAGGCGTGCGGAATGCTCGAAATTCAGCGGTTGGCCACCCACCAGGAAACCCGGCGACAATCCCGCATGCTCCAGCACGTGCGCGGTGATGCCCGTGGTCGTGGTCTTGCCATGGGTGCCACAGATCGCCACGGAACGGCGTTGGCGGAGCACATGCTCCTTCAACCACTCGGGAAGGCTCCTATAACGCAGGCGGCGCGACAGGGCCGCTTCGACCTCGGCGTTGCCGCGACTCAGCACATTGCCGAGCAGCACAACATCGGGGTTCCAATCCAGGTTTTTCGCCGCGTATCCCTCCACCACAGGAACGCCGAGCGCAGCCACCATATCCGAGGTGGGCGGATAAAGGGGATTGTCGCTTCCCCGCACGGCCCAGCCTGCTTCCAGGGCCAACCGAGCCCCCGCGACCATGGCGGTACCGCCGATGCCTGAAAAATGAATACTTCGTTGTTCCGTCATGCTTCATCCAGTTCCATCCCCCAGATATTTACGTGTCCGCGAGTATAGCAAAGGGGCACATGACCTCTATAGACGGAGCAGGATTTGCCGGGGGGCAGGCGTGTGGACTTTCCAGTCCGCAACAAAGGCGGCGTGATGCCAGCAGAGGGTGTCCGTTGTTTATTCAGGAGACCGCTCAAGGGTGCCACCTACACAGACACGAGGCACGAGTGGCTTTGTGGGTGCAGGTCTCAAAAAAGAATTGTGACGTTGAAAATGAGACACCTGCCGCAGATTTGCACCCACAAGCTCCGGTCCTTCGTCCCTGCGCGTGTAGGTGGCACCCGGAGGGTGGTTGTGGGGGACGGGGCAGTTGACGCGTGCCTTGTGTCGGGTAAGAAAACCCGACCTCCTACCCGCCGAGAACTCTTCCTTCTATTCCTCGCGATATTCCCGATATTTATGTTTTCGGCCCTGTCGAAATTGAACGAGCGTGCCTATCAGCGTCAACAGTCCCCATACCAGCAGGACGCCGTAGGTGAGGTAGGGTAAATCGGGTAATTGGCTGGTGACTTCGGTGGCCTGGTCGGGCAGGGAATCGAAGAGTCCTTGTTCTCGGGCGACGACCAGCCCTGCCTGCGTAATCATCATGGCGCCAATGGCGGCGGTGGCCAGGGTCATGATGGGCTTTTCGATGAGGATGGCGAGCAGTCCGCCGACCAGCCCAACCCCGGCGACGGCCCAGAGAATCCAGACTTCGGGACGGGTGTGCAGCAGGTTGTAGGCGACCAGCGTGGCACCGAGCATCCCTACACAGAAAATCCCCGTCTTGTAGAGGAAAAACAGGGCCATGGCGCCGCAGATGCCGCCGATCAACAGGCCAATTCCCATGCCGATGACATTGCCATAGCTGAGGAAGCCGACGATGAATGCCGCCGCGCTTCCGGCCAGAAGAAAGCCGGTGAGGCCCAGAATAAACTTGAGCAGGCGGTAGCCCAGAAAACAGTAGAGGGTACCGACGACGGCAAACCCGGCCAACACCAAGGTGGCGTGTTCGGGCGGCACATCTTCCAGTCGCCAGGAAAGTAGTTCGTTCATGGGTACTCCGTTGCTTTGCCCCAGTAGTTTACCTGTTAACGTGGTCGAGACCCAAGGTCCCCGGTGCTTTTTAACAAGCGTTCATGGAGCCGAAAAGGCTCCCCTCCTCGGCGGGGCTGGGGGTGGGTTAATGCTCACCTACACACGCAAACCACCCCTGACCCCTCCAAGGAGGGGAACATAAAGTCGTTGGCTTCCCCAACAAGAAACCCTGTTGTGAACACGTACACTTTTTGATATTCAGTCAAGACTCTGCTAGAATACTTGGTTTCCTTCCCGGTGTTGGAACGCTGCGGTCAAAACCCCTTGTTCCAACGTCTTAGGTTCTGTTGCGGGGTATCCGCCTATGCGTCCCGGCTGGATGCTCCTGCCATGGCGCGGGAAACTATGGAGTTAATGTGCTGTGCCTACCTATTCCTACGAGTGCGGAAGCTGCGCCCATGTATTCGACGTGTTTCATGGCATGTCGGTCGACCCCAAGATAAAGTGCGAAAAATGCAGCAGAAAGTGCCATCGCCTGTTCGGCACGGGTGCCGGAATTATTTTTAAGGGTAGCGGCTTCTACGAAACGGACTACAAGGATAAGAAAGGCAAGCCTCCCGAGAAGCCAAAATCCGAGAAGTCCGAAAAGAGGGCATCCGCCGACAAGCCCAAGAAGGACAGCGGCAGCAAGAAAAAAGCGGCCAACGGCTGAACCCAAGGGTTTCCGGCAGGACGCTCTAAAAGCAAAGGGTTCGTCGTGTTGGGCCGATGCTACGTGTTATTTTCCTTAGACGTATTGTTCTTGCCCTGGGCTAACCTGTTATGCCCCTTCGGGGCGCTGGACGGTAAGCAAAGACTTATAACAGACAATTAACCAAATTGCTGGCTGAGTGTACTTCGTGCCAAAATTTTTGGGTAAAGACGAAGCTCATCTCTGTCTTTTGGGGACATCATTTCCACTATGCATAGCCCGGTTCTTAGTAGGAACCTTGAGGCGAAACTTGGAGATGTCCCATGCCCCCTGTACTTACGGAAAGTCCCGTTCCTATGACTTTGACCGATGAAATAAAAACCCTCAATG
>JAJRPE010000428.1 GCA_024280935.1 Candidatus Hydrogenedentota bacterium | reverse complement strand
GTACCCTTACACTCAGCATGAGTGCCAACAAAGCAGTTCAAAAAGACCTCTGCCACCTTCTTGAACGAATAATGGACGCCGCTTAGAATTCAGTCCCGCGTTTCGGTACCAAATTTATGCAACGTTGGGGTCTCTTCTATCGTGAGGGCGTGGCGGTGCCCGATGCCGTGGCGGGGAGCGGCAATCCAGACGGCGCGGATGCCGTGACGAGCGGCAAGACCCTGCTGGTCAACACCGATCCCTGGGTACACCGTGGCAAGCCGACGGAATTCGCGATCGAAGGGGACGACACCCGGTGGGCGGTGCGGTCTTTTCTCCAACACGTGCAGACAAAGAATCCCGAGACAATTTGTGACGTGAACGTGGGTGTGGAAAACTTGGCCACCGTGCTCATGGCCCACGATTCCATGGGTCGCGGGATGCCGGTGGCGTATCCGCTGTAACGGAGGTGGCTCCTAAGGGTGTCACCCTCACACGCAGCCGGTACCCGGCTAAGTTTGCGGGTGAGGGTTCACGAAGATGCCTCGGTATTGTCACTTGGACTGAAAACGCGTGTTGACATGCCTGTGCCGCCCTCCTTGTGGGAATGACATTCTCTGCACCCGGAGGCACCCTTTTATACCGTCACGACGCTGTCGCTTCAAGCGGGTAAGAAAACCCGCCCTCCTGTTCAATTTGTCCTTCTTTCCCTTTTTTGATACTCTGCCTGTCTCTAATTTTTTTGTGCCCCCGTAAATAGTGGAAGGAACATACCCATGCGATTACTTCGAAACTTCGGTTTCTTAACCGTCCTATTGGTTCTGGGCGCGAGCGCCCAGGCCGAACTGTGGATGCCCCATATATTCAGCAGCCATATGGTGCTACAGCAAAAACAAAAGAACCCCGTTTGGGGCAAGGCGGATCCCGGTGCGGTTCTGGAGATTCAGTTTGGCGACAGCGTTCAGAAAGTAACCGTTGGCGAAGATGGCCGTTGGAACGCGCTGCTGAAATCCCGCCCGGCGGGCTACACCCAATACGATCTTCGGGTAAGCCAGGGCGCGGAATCGCTCTATTTTGAGGATATTCTCATCGGCGAAGTTTGGGTGGGTTCGGGTCAATCCAACATGCAGATGACCGTGACAAGCTCCAACGACGCAGAGAAAGAGATCGCGGCGGCCAACTACCCGAATCTCCGTCTCTTCTATGTAACGCGCGTTACCGCCGACACGCCCCAGGAAGACTGTCAGGGCACGTGGCAGGCCTGCACCCCGGAGACGATACCCGGTTTCTCCGCGGTGGCCTACTTCTTCGGTCGCGAGCTCCACAAGAAGCTGAATATCCCGGTGGGTATGATTCACAGCTCCTGGGGTGGCACGCCATCGGAGTCGTGGACCAGCAAGGAAAGGGTGGATGCGGTTGACGCCTTTGCGCCCATCACCGAGCGGTGGGAGCAAATTGTCGCAAACTATCCCGAAACGAAAGCGGCTTTCGACAAGAAGTTTGCCGAGTGGAAGGCGAAAAAGGAAAAAGGCGAAGCCACCGATAAGGACAAGCCCCGCGCTCCCATGGGGCCGACGCACCCCCACCGGATCAGCAGTCTCTACAACGGCATGATCCACCCCATCGTTCCCTATGGCATCAAGGGTGCCATCTGGTACCAGGGCGAGTCCAACGCGGGCCGGGCCTTCCAGTACCGCACCATTTTCCCCGCCATGATTGAAGACTGGCGCGAAAAGTGGAATCAGGGCGATTTTCCCTTCTACTTCGTGCAACTGGCCAACTTCCGAGCGCGTTCGGAGGAGCCTACGCCCGACGATTCGTGGGCAGAACTGCGAGAAGCCCAGACCATGACGCTGGCGTTGAAGAACACGGGCATGGCCTCGGCCATTGATATTGGAGCCGCCGACGATATTCATCCCAAGAACAAACAGGAAGTGGGCCGCAGACTCGCTCGTTGGGCGCTGCGCTACGACTATAAGCAGCGCGATGTCGTCCCGTCAGGCCCCCTGTACAAGTCCCACAGCATGACCAAGGACGGCAAGGTTGCTGTCAGCTTTGACTATGCGAAGGGGCTCCATGGCAAGGATGGCAAACTTGCTGGATTCATGATAGCGGGCGAGGACCGGCAATTTGTCTGGGCCGATGCCGAGGTCAAGGGGAAGCAGGTCATCCTGTCGTCCTCTGCTGTCCCCGAACCCAAGGCCGTGCGCTACGGCTGGGCCATTAACCCCGTGTCCACCCTCTATAATGGCGCGGGTCTGCCCGCCAGCCCCTTCCGCACGGATGACTGGCCGGGGATTACGGTGGACGCGAAATAGCGAATTCGTTTCGCCGTAAATACCGTACTATTGGGAGCCACCGGAAATCCGGTGGCTCCTTTTCTTGGTGAGGTGTGTCCCGGGGACTCCCCGGTCATCCCGTGCGATTTTTTCTTCGGTAACATCAAGTTCTTACTGATTTGTGGGTAAAACTGGATTGAAACAGGTGCTTCGGTCTCCCCGATAGGCCTACCCGTGGCACCCGACGACACCCCTGAAGTCCCATCTACCTTGCGCCGCGCTCGCCACGCTCGGTATAACTACCGGGTACTATTTTTCCAAAATTTCACCAAGGAGAACACACACATGGGCATCGTATTGGGCGTTGACGTTGGAACGAGTGGCACGAAAGCCATTGCCATGAATGCCGCAGGCGAACTCCTGGCCTCGGCTTTGGTAGAGTATCCCCTCCATGCCCCCAAGCCCAATTGGGCCGAGCAAGACCCAGCGGACTGGGCCAGGGCGGCCTATGAGGCCCTGGCGGAATTGGCCAGCAAAATCGACGCGAGCGAGGTGAAGGGGATTGGACTTACGGGCCAGATGCACGGCAGCGTTTTCCTAGACGCGAAGAATGAGGTCATCCGGCCCGCGCTCTTGTGGTGCGATCAGCGGACGGCTCCCCAGTGCGCGGCGATTACGGAGAAGGTGGGTGAAAAGCGCCTCATCGACATGGTCTCCAACCCCGCCCTCACCGGCTTTACGGCACCCAAGATTCTCTGGCTCCGCGACAACGAGCCGGAGAACTACGAACGGGTCAAGAAGGTTCTGCTTCCCAAAGACTACATCCGCCTTTTGCTCACCGGCGAGTTTGCCACCGATGTGGCCGACGCCTCCGGCACCCTGCTCTTCGACGTGAAAAATCGTTGTTGGCACACCGAACTGATGAGCGAGTTGGGCATCGACACGGATTTCGTTCCGCCCGCCTTTGAAGGACCCGAAATCACCGGCACCCTAACGGCAGAAGCGGCAGCGAAGACGGGATTGCCTGCCGGTATTCCCGTAGTGGCCGGTGGCGGCGACCAGGCGGCGGGTGGCGTGGGCTGCGGCATTGTCCGCTCGGGTATCATCTCCTCCTCCCTGGGCACGAGCGGCGTTATGTTCGCCTTCGCCGACGAGGTGACGACGGACCCCGAAGGGCGCGTCCATACCTTCTGCCACAGCGTGCCCGGAAAATGGCACGTCATGGGTGTCATGCTCAGTGCCGGTGGTTCGCTCCGCTGGTACCGCGACACCCTGTGCGAAAGCGAAATCGCCCTGGGCAAGAAGGAAGGCAAAGACCCCTACGAATACATCACCGCCGCAGCCGCCAACGTGCCCATTGGCTCCGAAGGCCTGGTTTTCCTCCCCTACCTCACCGGCGAACGCACCCCCCATAAAGACCCCGACGCGAAAGGGGCCTTTATCGGCCTTTCGCTGCGCCATACCAAGGCCCATATGTCCCGCGCCGTATTGGAAGGCGTTTCCTTCGGGATGCGCGACAGCCTGGAGATCATGCG
>JAJRPE010000427.1 GCA_024280935.1 Candidatus Hydrogenedentota bacterium | reverse complement strand
GCACCCGAAGACCGCTATCCCTCGGCCCGTGAGTTGACCAGAGATGTGCGGCACTTTCTCGAAGGGGCCGTTGTCGAGGCCTACGCCTACCGTCTAAGCGATAAGCTGCTTCGACTCTATCGAGAGCATCGCGCCCTGATTAACAGCGCTGCCGTGGCGACGGTGGCGATTCTCAGCATAGGCGTACTCTCCTATGTCAACATATATCGCGCTCGCCAGGCCGAGGCGGATGCCCGCATCGTGGCGGTGCAAGAACGGGAAGAAGCCCAGGCGCAACGTGCGGAAGCCGAAAGTCAGCGCATAACCGCAGAAAAACAACGTGCCCGCGCCGAGACGGCCGAAGAACGCACCGCACGAGAAAAATATGTTTCCGACATCCGTCTGGCGGATGCATACATTCGCGACTACAAGTTCCAGATTGCCGAGGAGACGCTACTGGCCACCGTGCCAGCCTACCGAAACTTCGAGTGGGCCTACCTGGTGGCGCAATGTCACCAAGATCTGGCGTCGCTCCGATGTCATAACGGCGCTACCTTCACGTTTTTGTCAAACAATGGTGACTACATCCTGACCGTCTCGGGGGATCGCAGCGCCCGCCTGTGGGATGCCGAGAGCAACAGGGTGCTTCGCACTTGGGCCTTCCCGAATCATCGTATCCTGCAAGCACAATTCAGCCCGGAAGATGACCGGATCGCAATTTGGATGGTGGATGGGACCATCACCATGCTCGATCCCCTGGCAGATGCCATCGGGCTTTCCTGGAAAGCCCACGAAACCCAGGTAAACGACTGTGTTTTCGATGCCAGCGGCGATGTCCTCTTCAGTTGCAGCAGCGACCGAACGGTCCGCGCCTGGGACATGGCCTCCGAAACACCGCTGTTCGTAATCGACGGCTTTCCAGACTCCGTGACGCAGATTCGTTTTCTAGAGGATAAATCACGCCTCCTTACAGAGTGTCGCAACGGGCTGATTCAATTGTTCAATCCCGAATCAGGCACCCTGATTGCCTCTTCCGACACCAACGGAAAGATCGCCGATGTGGTCGCCGGGCAAATCGCGCTCCTTGACGGAAAGGATGTCGTCCTGCTGGATGACACCAGCCTGGTTGAAAAAAAGCGGTTTCGCCACGAAGCGGTGGTCTCGCGCGCCCGACTGTATCCTATCGATGACGGCCTGCTGACCGCGTCACGCGATGGCATCCTTCGTTCCTGGAATGTGGATACGGGCAATTTGAGCCATCTCTATAATTTCAGGAAACCCATCCATAACTGTCTTCTCAGCCATGGCTACGATTCAATTATCGCCTTGGCCAGTGACGGCGAGATTCGGGTGTGGGACCGGGAAACAGGCGACGAAGTGATGCATCTCGGTGGACACGGCGGAAGCGTAACGACACTCGATGTTTCTCCCGACGACACCTATATACTCACGGCGTCACGCGACGGCGTCGCAAAAAAGTGGCCCCTGCGGGAATCCTGGGCGAGCGAAACGCTGTTCCAAGCGGATGCACCA
The DNA here is from genome assembly GCA_024280935.1 of Candidatus Hydrogenedentota bacterium. Classification (GTDB taxonomy): domain Bacteria; phylum Hydrogenedentota; class Hydrogenedentia; order Hydrogenedentales; family JAEUWI01; genus JAEUWI01. The sequence goes on along the minus strand of JAJRPE010000427.1, from coordinate 9,050 downwards.
CTGGCGTCTGCTACCTTGGCCGCCAACGGAACAGCATTGGCCTATGTTTCGAACGAGGGGCTGGTGCGGGTGATCGATCTGGAGAAAAAGGCGACTATATATGAGGCGAATATCCCCCCGACGTCCCTCGGTCAACGCTTGTGCCTCAATGCGGATGCCTCGATGCTCGGTATCTTGCTGGACGACTTTCTGCCGGTCGTCATCGCACTCGCGGATGGGCGAATCGTGAGCGAACTTCGTGGCCACGATGGTCCGGTCCTCGGGATCCAATTCAGCCCCGATAGCACGGAAGTTATCACGGCTTCCTGGGACCAAAGCATTCGGATCTGGGACGCGGCTTCGGGCAACTTGATGGAGGTGTTGTCGGGCCACAACGCGCCTGTGAAACGCGTGCTCTACGCCCCGTCGGGCACTGTTATCGCGACGACATACACCGACAACGCCACCGGCATCTGGGACCGGGCCTCGTTATCGACATCCTTTGAAATCTCCCACCCGAAAAAGGCCAAAGCCTGCGCTTTTTCACACGACTCCAGCATGGTTGCCGCAGCTTCCAGTGATGGCACGGTGGAACTCTGGAGCGTCACAGAAGGTCGCAGACTACATGCCCTGGATGCGCAAATGGGTTCCGTACACGCTCTGGACTTCAGTCCAGACGGCCAACGTCTGCTCACCGCGTCGGAGGATGGTGCGATTCGCATTTGGGACACGAACACCGGTTTCGTACTCGCAACCGTCGCCCACGCGCCTGCGAACACCGCGATGTGGGCCTGGTTCAGCCGCGATGGGGCCTCTCTTCTTACGGTAAATCAGAATGGAAAAGTCGCGCAGCTACTTCCTATGCCTTCTGGAACCCTTGAGAGCGCTACCGACAGAGGGCAACTGGCGTCGATTATGAATGCCCACAAGAAGGCTCTGTTGACACAACGTGCAGACGCCGCAGGGATAACGCCGGCGCTAGAGACAAGGGTCTATCTACCGCAGCCGGAAGTGCAACAGTTCATCCTACTGTTGGGAGACGGCGCGGCGCAGGAAGCCGCAGCTGCGGTTTCCGACAAAAACGGTGGGCAATTTCCTCCCGCTTTTCAAGCGGGTGACCTTGTGTCGCGTATAAACGACGTTCCTATACAGGAGTTTTTTCGAGGCAAGGACTTGGCAGAACTCGGGCGACAGCATTCCGCCAACGGTTTATTGTCCGTCGACATCGTGCGTAACGGCTCACCACGGCGCCTCGTCATCACGGGTGTTGCGGTAAAAGCGACCGTGCGCAGCGCAACGCTGGATGTGGCCCGCGCAAGCGAACTATTGGCGGGGGGGCTACAACTCCTGCGGGACGACGCGGATACGATTCTCGAGGTCAATCACCGGTACGCAAAACGGATGCAGCTACCCCTTTCTGAGGAACGAGACAGCTTGGCGGGCTACTTGATCGGCTATTCGTCGAGTCCCGAAGATGGGCAAGTGCTACGGTCACTCCGTCTCCAGTCGGGTGAACGCGTCGTATCAATCGCAGATACGCCGGTGCGCTCGTTGGGTAATTTGAAAACTATGGCCATGGATGGTCGCCGCTATCTCGAATCCAACAGCCAGTTCTCGGTGCTTCTTGCCTTGGACCGCGGACTGTATGAAACGGTGGAACTAAGCATTTCAGCGACACCTTAGAGTCAAACTTGCTTGGTCACTTTTGGGAACCCGCAACACTTTAGGAGAATTTGTGCATGTCTGGATACTTCGATGTTGGCAAAATACCCCCAGGAATGCAGGACAGTATTGCGAGACGTTGCATCAATCTGATGTGCGCGATGCTCAAGGGGGTTGACTACGACACCTTATACAACAAGCCCTTCCATGACCCCAATGGCGGTGGCGCGCTGCAATCCGTCATCGACAACGTCAACAGCCTTCCACTCATCCTCCAGCGCGGCGCAACGGACGAATCGCCCATCGTCATCGAAAAGCTGGCCGGGGCGAACGGGGCCTTGGTCCAAATCCAAAAAAAGTTGAGCGCGGCGGGAGCGCCCGCGATTATACTCGGCGAATTATTCTACGAAGCCCGGCAGGAGAATCCCAGCGACCCGCTGAATCAGCTCCGAAATCTTATCGTGGACACACTGGAGGCTGTGCACAGCAAGACCGACGATCAAATGTATCACTTCTGCATGCCCCTGCTGGCGATGCAGTTGGACCGCACGCCTTACACGACGCAAGTCAAATTCGAACACTTCATTGACGTGCTTGGTCTCAAGACCATGCAGGATTTCTATGACAAACCCTTCGAACCCGCAGAAAAAGGGGCGGCCATCGCGGCACGCCAACAACATATACTTCGGGAAAAACGCCCCGCCGAATCCACACCCACGCCCTCGCCAACACAGAGCCCAAGCACATCAACAAAGGGAAACAAAAAGAAGTGTTCTATCAACGTCTGCGTTTTCAGCTCGGACCCAGATGACTGGTGCTCGGAGATCACCCTCCCAGGCGGCGGCACGGAATGCGCCCCCGGGAGTAGTTGATTCCCTGGCCCCTTACGATTGAGTCGCCATACCCCCATGCCGCCAACGGCATGGGGGCTTTTGTTCTGGTGATGCATACCGTTAATCTACGGATAGCGCCTCATCAAAATGACGGGCACTGGCGTCCAGCATCCCCTTGAGGGCGCCAAATTCGCTGCCATGGGCAAGGAGTTGGGCACCCATGCCGTGGTACTTCTTGAGCTGCTCCGGTGTCCGTGCGGGAAGGCCCCAGGCCTTTCCATACTGTGCAGCGGCGTGGGCCACCTGCTCAATACATTCGTCAAGACTGGGCAGACCCTGGTACTTGCTCAGGCGCAGTCCCAAGTCGCCCGGCCCGACGAAGAGGCCGACAACGCCATCCAGCGCGGCGATGGCCTCGGCATTCTCCACCGCCTCGGGCGTTTCTATCTGGACGACAAGAAAAGTTTCCCGGTTGGCGGCTTCGGTGTATTCATCCCGGTCAGACAGGGCGTAGTGATTGTCGAAGCCCACACCATCGATTCCACGGTCGCCCGCAGGGGGAAACTTGACCGCCCGAACCAAAGCCTCCGCCTGTTCCACCGTTGATACATGGGGAACCATGAGACCGCTTGCCCCATCTTCCAGGTAGCGATAGAGACGGGTCTTTTCCGTCGTGGGTGGGCGCAGCATACAATCGATATCGGCCAGGTGAAACTGGGCCAGCAAGGCCTGCACCTCGCGCTCATCAATGAGCCGATGTTCGAGATCGAGCCAGATGCAATCGAAACCCGCTCGGGCAGCCATATGGACATAGGGCGGAATAAAATGGCCCATCACGCACATGCGCACGGGCCTTCCTGCGCGAATCTTGGCAAGAGTCTTACTTTTACGCATAGAGAACAGCTTTCCAGGGCGCACAAACGGCGCGCCAATTGGTTATAACAAGTTTTTTCCCGACAGGCCGGGCATGGTATAGTACGGCACCAAGCAACGAAAATCCGAATTCGCAGGCCGTCGTCGTGCTCCGCCATCCGCCGGTCGCCGAACAAGCAGGAGGTAACCCCACGTGAAGCCCCAGACAACGACCCGGCCCCATCAACGGTTCAGACCAGCGCATTTTCCCCTTGTCTCGGGTCTGCTGCTCTTCCTTGGAGCCACTGCAGCGGGTGCCCAGGAAATGGCCGAGTCCGTGGCGGGACCACGGGGCCTTACCTTCATCGACTGGGCCATCATTGCCTTCTATGGCGTAAGCACCATTGGTCTGGGCTGGTATTTCAGCCGCAAGCAAAACACCACCCAGGAGTACTTTGTTGGCAGCGGCAACATGCCTTGGTTCCTCATTGGAGTTTCCCTCTTTGCCACCCTGCTGAGCACCATCAGTTACCTTTCCATTCCCGGCGAAATCGTGGGCAAGGGACCCATCTACGCCACCACCCTGCTGGCCTACCCCGTCGTCTTCGTGGTAGTGGGTTATTTCATGATTCCGGTGTATATGAAGCATCGGGTCACCAGTGCCTATGAGCTATTGGAAATAAAACTTGGCTTGAGCGTCCGCCTCCTTGGCGTCGCCCAGTTTCTTGCGCTGCGACTGGTCTGGATGTCCCTGCTGGTCTTTCTGACGGCCAAGGCCATGGCGGTTATGATGGGTGTTGGCGAGGAATGGATCCCTTATATCGTCCTCGTCACGGGATTCGTCGCCGTGACCTATACCTCCCTTGGAGGCTTGCGGGCGGTGGTCGTTACCGACCTGATACAGACGATCCTGCTTCTGGGCGGAGCGCTCCTGGTCATACTTATGATTACCATCGACATGGGCGGATTCAGTTGGTTCCCCACGGTTTGGCAGCCCCACTGGGATGCCCAACCGATTTTCAGCTTCGATCCCAAAACACGCCTCACGGTCGTCGGCACCGTGCTCAGCGTGGGCATCTGGTATATTTGCACGGCGGGCGGCGATCAGGTTTCCGTGCAGCGCTTTATGGCGACACGGGATGCCCAGGCCGCCCGGCGCGCCTTGGCCACGCAGCTTTGCGTGGGTGCCTTCATTACCTTGGTCCTGTACATTGTAGGCTTGGCCTTGATGGGTTATTTCCTCGCAGACCCCAGCCTGCTGCCGGTAGGCGTCACTATTGTAGAAAATGCAGACGACCTCTTCCCCCGCTTTATTTCTTATCATCTGCCCATCGGCGTATCGGGCCTCGTGGTGGCCGCCATGTTTGCGGCCGCCATGTCGAGTATCGACTCGGGCGTAAATTCCATTACGGCGGTGGTCATGACCGACCTCATGGACCGCTTCGGAAAGAAACCCAAGACCGAACGGGGCCACGTTCTTACGGCGCGTTTTTTTGCCTTTGGCATTGGTGCTGTCGTGGTCATCGGAAGCTCCTTCATGGGCCTCATTGAAGGCAACATCACCACGGTAACCAACAAAACCGCCAATCTACTGGTCACGCCCATTTTTGGCTTGTTTTACTTCGCCCTCTTTGTGCCCCGGTCCAACGCCCCCGGCGTTTGGATTGGCTGGTTTTCCGGTATCGTTACGGCGGTGCTCATCGCATTCTCGGGCTTCTTTTTCGGTCGAGACCCCGTCACGGGCTATGACCCCGTCAGTTTCCAGTGGATTGCGCCCGCCGCCATCCTGGTCAACGTCGTGGTTGGGCATATTGCGTGTCGTTTGTTTGACCGTAGTGATAAATCTGTGTCGCCATGACGCTGCTTGAGCAGCAGGAACTTCGCTGCGACATCCTCGTCGCGGGCGGCGGCGTAGCGGGTGTCTCCTGCGCTCTGGCCGCAGCACGTAATGGCACGCGGGTCATCCTCGTTCATGACCGTCCCGTACTCGGTGGAAACGCCTCCAGCGAAGTGCGGATGCACATCGTCGGCGCGAACGGCACAGGCCACTTTGACCGGGGCGAAGAATTAAAAACCGAGGCCCGCGAAGGTGGCATCATCGAGGAAATCCGCTTGGAGAACTGCGTGCGCAATCCCCAGCGCTCTCCGTCCATGTTTGACCTTATCCTCTATGAAAAGTGCCGTACCGAAGCCAATCTGACGCTCTTGCTGAACACGACAGTGACGGGTGTTGTGATGCAAGACGATACCATCATGTCAGCCATCGCCGAGCGGCAAAGCACAGAAGACCGCTTTACCATCGATGCCCGGTACTTCGTGGATTGCACGGGGGACGGACGACTGGGTGTCGAAGCCGGTGCGCTGTTCATGGAGGGACGCGAAGACCGCGAGCAGCATGGCGAAAGCCTCGCCCAGGACCGCGCCGATAAGAAACGCCTCGGCTCCACCATTCTTATTCAGGCGCGTAGGCACGACCGGCCCATGCCCTTCGTGGCACCGGACTGGGCACGCAGATTCAGCAAGGAAGATCTCGCCCTCCGCCTCTACGCCACGCCTGGCGAGGAAGAACCCACCCACGAGTACGGCTACTGGTGGGCGGAATACGGCGGCTCCCTCGATACCATCAAGGACAACGAAGAAATACGCGACGAACTGCTGGCGATTGTCCTGGGCATCTGGGACCACGTAAAGAATGGCCCCGAGGGCACAGCGCCGGGTGCGGACCCCTTCGAGGCCTCCCACTGGGCGCTGGACTGGTTTGGCTTCCTCCCCGGCAAGCGCGAGAGTCGGCGCTTTGTCGGCCACCACGTGCTGACCCAAGACGACCTCATGAACTCCCGCGAATTTGGCGACGCTATCGCCTATGGAGGCTGGTCCATCGATCTCCATCCCCCGGAAGGCATTGACGCGCCTGAGTTGGAACCCTGCGTGCAGCACCCCGTGCCCTGGCTCTATGACATCCCCCTGAGTGCCTGTGTCTCCAAAAACATTTCCAACCTCTGCTTTTCGGGCAGGAACATCTCCGCCACCCATGTTGCCTTCGCCTCCACCCGCGTCATGGGCACCTGCGCCGTTATGGGCCAAGGCGTCGGCACCGCGCTGGCGTTTGCTTCCGCCGAGGGCCTCCCCTTGGCGACGCTTCTCAAATCAATACCGGCCCAAGCCAGAATACAGCAGCAACTCATGCGGGATGATTGCTTCCTGATCGGCCAGGTCAATGCCGATGGCCATGACCTCGCTATAGACGCGACGGCCACCGCATCCAGCGAATTGAAGAATGGACTTGCGTCGTGGGTGAACCTGGGTCAGACCCGAGCCGTCCACGGCGAAAGAGGCGTCGAAGCAAAGCGCCGTCCCGCCGACAGCGAACGCTGGATCTCCGACCCCGCTGCGGGGTTCCCCGCCTGGATTGAACTGGCGTGGAAGAAACCGATTGTGCCTACGGAAATACAGTTGATCTTCGATACCGGAATGCACCGCCACCTCACCCTGAGCCACCACGACGGCTATACGGAAACCAAGATGAAATGGGGCGCAGCACAGCCGGAAACGGTGCGCGACTATGTCATCGAGGGCCACGATGGTAAAAACTGGCACACCCTCGCAACCATCACCAATAACTATCAGCGGCTGCGATGCCATTGCGTGGTCTGCCCGGCCCCCGTCCGGCGCATACGACTCACAGTAAACGCGACGAACGGCCTTGACCACGCGCGTGTGTGTGAGATTCGGGTGTACGAATAGCACCCGCATGGGGAAACACCGCAGGTTGCCTGCAACCCTTACATGCCTTTGGCACGTAGCAGCCGGGACGGCTGCGCTCCCATTTGTCGAAGTCACGGATTCATAGACCTCCCCGGGTGCCACGGACAAGGGGCGATAGCCCTTGCCCGTGCTTGGAAGACATGCCAACAGTCAAGATCCAAGTGTCCATCCGATCCCATGTGTCTGCACGGGCAAGCCCCACCGGGCTTGTCCGTGGCACCCGGAGGTTGTTTTATGGCTGAAGTTCCCCCCCCGTGCCGTGCGCCGTCCAAAAATTGACAACGTTAGCGAATGCGGGCACCATGTAGGGGTGGGGTTGTCGCGTGTTACGGGGGCAAGACCGAATTATTCGATAGGGAGTCTAGCCAATGCACCAGAGAATCCAAGCAACCTTCGTTGCGACTGCCATCACGCTTCTCCTTTTGGCGCTCCCCTGCGCAGCACAAATCAGCCTCGTGCAGGACGGGGAAGCCCGCGCCGCCATCGTGATAGCCAACACCCCCACCGATACCGCCCGGTATGCCGCAGAAGAACTCGCCCAGCACGTGGAGCGAGCCACCGGCATCGCGCTGGAAATCGTCGCTGAATCCGAAGCGCCCTTGGAATTGCACACACGGGTCTACATCGGCGACACAGAAACGGGCCAGCGCAACGGCATCGACACGGTGCGCCTCCCGCGTGAAGCGTACATCATGCGCTCGGTGGGCAATGACCTCTTCATCGCCGGGCGCGAAGGAAATGGCGACCCGCTCAGCGAGAGCAACCCGAACGCCGGAACCCTCTTCGGGGTCTACGAATTTCTGGAGCATTTCCTCGGCGTCCGCTGGCTCTGGCCGGGAGAACTGGGCACCTACGCCCCCAAAACCGACACCGTGGAACTGTGGGCCGTCAATGACATGCGCGCGCCAGCCCTCGCGTTCCGGGGGCTGTACCTGTCGCGCATCCAATCCGTTATAAACGGGGGAACAATCAGTCAGGAAGACGCCCGGCTGGGCTTCAGTCCCGAGGGTGCCGCAGCCTACGGAAAGGCCCTGAAAATTCTCCTTCGGCGGCACCGGATGGGCGGGGTGGACATAAAACCACCGTCCGGGCACCTCTTCTACGGCTGGTGGAAACGCTACGGAAAGGAGCACCCCGAGTGGTTTGCCTTGCGAAAAGACGGCACGCGCGGCCACCCGGACCCCAATTACAACAACACGCCCATGTGTGTGTCCAACGAAGCGCTCCAAGACTTTGTCATCGCCCAGTGGGACGGCGAAAGCGTGCTGTTGCTGGGTCCGGTGGACCGCCCCGGGCGATGCATCTGCGATAACTGCCGTGCGTGGGACGGCCCCCAACCGGAAAACCCGCCCTGGTTCGCCACCTATGTCTACGGCGCAGACCCGCGCTCCCAGGAGCTTTTCGGCGGTGCCACGTCAGACCGCTACGCGCGCTTCTGGAAAGTCATGCGAGAGAAGGCCGCGAAGCGAAATCCCCATGCCATAGTTTCGGCATCGTTTATTTACGAAAATGAACTCCCCGCGCCGGTGCTGAAGATCAATCTCGGCAAGAACATCTACGGCGAATTCGTGCAATGGCAGGATCCCCACCTGCGCTACTTCCCCATGCCTGACGAAGCCGTCGAATGGCTCAAAGCTCAGTGGCTCGGCTGGCGAAAAACCGGCATCCGCCTGGGCTACCGACCCAACTATCTGCACGATGGCTACGTCATGCCGCACTTCGAGACGAAGCAAGAAGGCGGTTTCTTCAAGTTCGCCTACGAACACGGCATGGAAGGTGCCCGCTTTGACTCCCTCACCGGACAATGGGCCGCGCAGGGCCCCAGGTTATACCCTCTGGTTGCATAAATCCGAGTTTTAGATGAGCTTATATGCCTCTCAGGGGCGCATAATCATTGAGCAAAATTCGTTTTGGAGTACTGTCAGGAGTGGGTAGCTGGACTGCACTCCCGGTGAGGTC
>JAJRPE010000426.1 GCA_024280935.1 Candidatus Hydrogenedentota bacterium | reverse complement strand
CCGAAGGGGCCGGGACTCATGACGGTGTCCGTGGAAGCCTGGTCGAAGGCCTTCGCGATTTTTCAGCTCGGTGAACAGCTCAGCGACACCCAGCCCGAAACGGGGGAAGTTTTTGCCCCCAAACTTTCCATCGAAGACTGCGAACCCACCGCGCGCGACGACCTCCTTCACACCGTGATGCGTCAGCGCAGTCGAAGTGGCGGCAAACCCGTCCCCGGTGACATTATTGAGCGGGAGACCATTCTCTACCCTTTCTGGGTCTACTACTATCAGCGCAAGAAAGGTCTGCTCGACCTCAAGATCGTCGATGGCATCTCAGGTCGTCAAATCGGCCACCGTACCCGAGGTGCCGTGCTGGAAGCCTTCCTCGCGAAGAAGGGTGGGGAAGACGGGGCGTAGTGAATCATTTGGGCGTGTGCTTTCACGACCCTCCAAAGTGCAACATCAACTCCTTGAAAGTGAGCTAACGTGGGTTAGGCTTCCAGCCTGACGTAAACCGCCCCTTGCATTCCAAGGCGCACGTCGTGTCAGGAAGTAGAAGCTCTGATGCACGACGATATCTGTGTGTGCTGCCTTGTCGTCTGAACTCCCGCTGGCTCCACGTGTCAATAGCGGGCGTTGGGTGTCTTGGGTATAGCCTCGCTTGTTTTCGTGCCCTCTTCGTAGCAACGTGCGCATGTCGGTTACGAGGCGTTTTTGCGTCTGGCTACCGGCTACTTGGGCGAGGCAGTCCCCTACACGACCTCATTCTGCAATATCTGGCTTAATTTCTGCCGCTTGCGAATCACCCGCACCGCGCCATCGACACCCCGCATAAGCTCGGCGCATTCGGGGAAGGCGTTGTAGTTTTTCGAGGCCATGCTTGCGCAGTAGGCACCGGCCCCTTCGATGACCACATAGTCGCCAACCTTCGCTTCGCAGAGTTCGCGGGGCGCCAGGCCCTCGGGGTTGCCGGGTTCGGGCGTAAGAATGTCGCCGCTCTCACAGCAGTGTCCGGTGATGAGGTAGGTGCCTTGGCCGCGTTCCTCGTCAGACTGGGGAATCACCACGATGGGGTGTTGGGCACCGTACATGCTCGGGCGCACAATCTCCGTCATGCCCGCGTCGATTTTCAGAAAGGTGTAACCCGCGTCTCCCGTATCCACGATATCGGCAACGCTACACAGGAGCGCTCCCGCGTTCGCCACGAGGAAGGTGCCCGGCTCCACTTCGAGGTGTAGCTCGCGGCCATGCTTTTGGGCGAAGGCTTCAAAGTCCGCAGTTACGCGGGTCCCGATTTTTGCCATGTCGGCGGAGCTTTCACCCGACATCCGTCCCACCTTAAACCCGCCACCCAGACTCAACCAGGTGACATCGGGGAGTTGCTCTACGATGCCGAGGGAGAGGCGGGCACACTGTGCCCAGGCATCGGGGTCCGTCCCCGAACCCACGTGGGTATGCATGCCCGTGATGCGCAACGTATGCTCAGCGGCGATGGCCTTGACCTCGCCAAGGTGTTCGTGCCAGATGCCAAAACTCGCAGAAGGCCCACCCACGTTGGTGCGGTTGCTGTGGCCCGATCCGAGACCGGGATTGACACGAATTGATATGTCGCTGCCGGGAAACAAGGTGCCATAGGCGCGAAGCTGATTCATGGAGCAGGCGTTGAACGAAATTCCCTGGCCGACAAGCTCCTTGAGATTGCGCGGCAGTTCCTGGGCCGTAATCTGAATCTTCTCCGGGGCCACACCGGCGCGGAGGGCGCGCTCCGCTTCGAAGCCGCTGCTCGCGTCGATACAGAGGCCCGCGTCGGTCAGCACCTGGACCACCGCCGCCGTGGGCAGGGCCTTCATGGCGTAGCGGGCGCAAAGGCCAAAGGCGTTGGGGAAGGCCAACACCTGTGTGGCCCTATCGCGCAAGGTGGCCTCGTCGTACACATAGACGGGGGTGCCGTGTTCTCGGGCAATGGTGCGAACTTCGGCGGCAGATAAAAAACGGAGTGATTCCATGTAAATACAATCCTGTTAGAACGTAGCATAGGCATCCCGCCTGTGCTGGGAGCGCAGGCGTCTCGCCTGCACGGTGCGTCGCAGATGCGCCGATTCGTGGATTAAGACAGTGTGTTGAATCCAAGGGCCAACAATGCCCAAACCCCCAAGTCGGGAGCATCGAATTCTATCAACACAAAGCCACCTAATGCACCCAAGTCATGCATACTACGGCGAAAAGCATGTTTTTCGTTGCCCAGTCCGAGCGAGGTGTGCTATTCTTATCACACGGGTGCTAAAGGACTTAGCGTCCACAAGCATCACCATGAAACGCGCTGGAAATCGACACATATGCCCCTTGCCTATCGACTATACCGGGCCATTTTTTGCTTCGTGATCGGAGCCTTGATACCGGGTCCGTCTCATGCGGCAGAGCCTGTTGTTTCGGCGGGGGTGACCTTCCATTCCGAGACCTTTCGCGATATCCCTTTCACGGTAGCGTGGGTAGACCTCGACCAGGCCAAGCTGGAGCTGTTCTGGAAGGATCCTGACGGCCAGCCCTTCACCAATTTTGCCAAACTGGAAACATGGCTTGGCACCCAAGGCAAAACCCTGGTTGTGGCGACGAATTCGGGCATTTACGCCGAAGATCGCACCCCCCTGGGCCTTCATATCGCCCAAGGCGAGGAACTCCGCAAGCTCAATCCCCACAAGGGCGGGAAGAGCAATTTTGCCCTCAAGCCGAACGGTGTCTTTTACATTGATGCAAGCGGTGCCCACATACGCATGACGGAAGACTATGCCGCCGCGCCGCCCAAGCCTACGTTGGCCGTCCAGTCGGGTCCGCTCCTCGTCATCAATGGGGCGCTCCATCCCAAGTTCAACCAGGACTCGACCAGCATCCATTTCCGCAATGGAATCGGTATCGCCTCACCCCGGCGGATCGCTATCGTTATCGCGAACCTGCCAGTGAACTTCCATACTTTCGCATCTTTTTTCAAGGAGCAACTCGGTTGTCCCAACGCCCTCTACCTTGATGGGTCGCTTTCGGGGTTCTATGCGCCCGCCATCGAGCGTACCGCAGCGGGCATGGCGTATGTGGGGATTCTGGCCGTCACGACAGATGGGCCCAAAAACGATGGCGTGAAGGGGGAGCATCGTGAGTAAGCCACGCACCCAATTCGTCTGCCAGTCCTGTGGCGCTGTGTCTTCCAAGTGGATGGGGAAATGCTCCGACTGCGCCGAGTGGAACACCCTGGCGGAGGAGCAGGTGATGGAGGAGGGTGCCCATAAACGGGCCAGCATTGTTGCCTCCAGTAAGCCGGTCGCAGTGACGGACAGCAACCAGCCACCGCCCACGCGCATGTCAACCGGCATGTCGGAATGTGATCGCGTCCTTGGTGGGGGGATCGTGCCGGGTTCTCTGACTCTTGTTGGCGGCGATCCTGGTATTGGCAAATCCACCCTCATGCTGCAACTGGCAAAATATCTGGCGGCCAACACGGGGCCCGTGCTCTATGTGTCGGGCGAAGAATCCTTCGGCCAGGCCCGCTTGCGCGCCGACCGGCTGAGCGCCACCCATGACCGGCTCTTCATCTACACCGAAACCTCGGTCACCAATATCGCCAAAGAAATCCAGAAAGGCGACTACGCCTTCGTGGTCGTGGACTCCATACAATCGGTGTACAGCAGCAACCTCAGCGGTGTGCCCGGTAGCATCAGCCAAGTGCGGGAATGCGCCAACGAGTTTCTCCGCCTCGCCAAGGGGCGCAATGTCCCCATTGCCCTTGTGGGTCATGTCACGAAGGATGGCAACATTGCCGGTCCCCGGCTCTTGGAACACTTGGTGGACACGGTGCTCTACTTCGAGGGGGAAGGGCGCCAGGCGTTGCGTATTCTTCGCGGCGTGAAAAACCGCTTTGGCTCCACCAACGAAATCGGCGTCTTCGAGATGCGGGACACGGGCCTTCATCCCGTGCCCAATCCGAGTGCCCTTTTTCTCAATGAACGGCCCGAAGGCGTCAGTGGCTCCGTGGTCATTCCCAGCGTAGAGGGCACGCGGCCCCTTCTGGTGGAGGTGCAAGCCCTGGTGGGGGACAGTCATGCGGGTTCGCCCCGGCGCACGGTCACCGGCATGAACCCCAACCGTATCAATCTCATTCTGGCGGTGCTCGAAAAGCGCGTGGGCTTGCACTTTTCGGATCGCGATGTATTCGTCAATGTCGCGGGCGGCGTGAAGCTGGACGAGCCGGCCACCGATCTTGCGGTGGCCCTGGCCCTCGTGTCGAGTTTTCGCGATGTGCCCGTGCCAGAGAAGCTGGTGGCCTTTGGCGAAGTGGGGCTCGCGGGCGAGGTGCGCGCCGTGGATATGGCGCAGCAGCGCGTGGCCGAAGCGGCTAAATTTGGATTCAATCGGTGTATTTTGCCCCGAGGATGTGCTAATAATATAACCGCGTCGGGAGTCATCCTGCTCCCAACGAGCGAGCTTGAAGCCTCGCTTGAAATGGCAATGGAGGCGTAGGAAACGTGGCCAGAAAAAAAAAGAAGACGAGTGACGAAGCCTTTCGTGACGCCCTGTTGATGATTGCGCCGGGAACCATGATCAGGGAGGCCATTTCCACCATTATCCAAAGTGGCACGGGTGCGTTGCTGTGCTTTGGCGCACCGAAGCGCCTGCTGGCCCTCTCCGAAGCGGGCGTTAAGCTCGATGAGCAGGTTACGCCCCAGATTCTCTATGAACTCTCTAAAATGGATGGGGCCATTATTCTCAACGAAGAAGGCACCCGCATCCATTCTGCCAACCGATTTCTGAAGCCCAACGCAAGACAGCACAGCGACGAAACCGGGACCCGCCACCGCACCGCCCAGCGCTTGGCCGATCAAGCCAATTGCATGGTCATCGCCGTTTCGCAGCGCCGCTCCAGCGTCACGCTCTATGTCCACCACATGCGGCACGTTCTGGACACCATCCCGACCTTGGTGAACAAGGCCGTTCAGGCAGTTCAGACCCTGGAAAAGTACATGACCGTGCTCAAGCAGGCGATGCAAGAGCTGACCGTGCGCGAGTTTCAAGACGTGGTAACCATTTTTGATGTGTGCAAGGCAATTCAACGAACAGAAATGGTTATCCGCATCAGCAAGGAGATTGAACCCTATATCCTGGAGCTGGGCAAGGAAGGCCGTTTGATCGAACTCCAAATGCAGGAATTGGTTCTTCCTATCAAGGAGGCCCAGCTTGCGGTGAAGGATTACTACCGCGAAAAGTCCAATTTCGGATATACTCAGGCTTCGGAGAAAATCGCCGAGATTTCGCAACAGGAACTTCTGAGCCTTGGCAGCATCAGCCAGGCCCTGGGCTATGGCCCGAAGCTCCGCAGCATCGACACCTACCTGAGTCCGCGGGGCTATCGGGTGCTTACCGGTACGCACCGTCTGCCCTCGCAAATTATCGACAACCTCGTCGGGCGCTTTGGCACCTTGCAACAGGTGATTCGTGCGCCGAAAGACGAACTGGTCGATGTGGAAGGCGTGGGTGAGGTGCTCGCCGAACGCACCCGGGTCAGCCTGAGCCTCTTGCGCAACCAGCTTATCGTAGACGAACGGAGATAACCCATGCCTCAGGTTTCGACCTGTGAAATTCAGGCCCACATGGAAGTAGCCCCCGATCATTACCGCCTGGTCCTTCATGCGCCCGAGATTGCGCAAGAGGCGTGCGCCGGTCAGTTTTGCATGTTGGAGGTGCAGGAGGGGCTCTATCCATTCCTCCGGCGACCCATGTGCTTTGAACGTATCTACAAAGACAGTATTTCCATCCTCTACAAGGTTGAGGGCGAGGGCACGCGGCTCATGTCGCGTCTTTCCCAAGGCCAGACCATAAGTGTTCAGGGTCCATTGGGCAAGCCTTTTCCGCTGGACTCTGACGTAGAGCGCCACATACTCGTAGGCGGCGGCATTGGCATCGCGCCTTTTCCGTCTCTCGCGGAAGCCATCATCAGCGAACTGGGCACCACGCCAGAAGTGATTATTGCCGCCCGCACCGAATCCATGTTGCTCTGCGAGGATGAGTTTCGTCAGATGGGCTGCACGGTGCATTTGGCGACGGACGACGGTTCCGCCGGGGTGAAGGCCTTTGCCTCCGAAGTGCTTCGCGAACTGAATCCCGGCCCCAAGGCCCGGGCCTACTGCTGCGGTCCCATGCCCATGATGCGGGCCACCCACGACGTGTGCCAGGACCTGGGCATCACCTGCCTTGCCTCCCTCGAAGCCGAGATGGCCTGTGGCGATGGCGTCTGCCTGGGCTGCGTGGTTGAGGCCAACGTGGAAATCGAAGCGGAGCGAATGGTGCGTGTTTGTTATGACGGCCCGGTCTTTGATAGCAGCCTCATTAATTGGAGTGCCTATTAGGCAATTAAGGGACTGACACAAGCGTAGCGAGGTACGAGCGCAGACGGGTCTGTCCCTTATTTGCGAGCGTTGTGGACAGAGTGGACTTGATGGACCCAGTGGACAGAGTTTCTTGTCCACTAAGTCCACAGAGATTGGCAGTCGCCCGATAGGGGCGCGCCACACACAACATAGAGAAATACCCTAATCTCATGGCAAATCTAGCAGTAAACATCGGCGGTCTGAAAATGAAGAACCCGGTTACCGTGGGTTCGGGCACCTTCGCCTACGGTCAGGAATATGACCGCTATTTTGATATTTCCAAGCTCGGCGCCGTGACCACCAAGAGTCTCTCGCTGGAGCCTCGGGCGGGCAACAAACCCCCGCGCCTCGTGGAGACCCCGGCGGGCATGCTCAACGCCATCGGCTTGCAAAATGTAGGCATCGAGGCCTACCTCCGCGACAAAGCGCCCTTCCTGCGCGAAAAGGGCTGCACCATCATTGGCAACATCTATGGGAAGAGTCCCGAAGACTACGCCGAACTCGCCAAGCGCCTTGATGAGGCCGGTGCCGCCGATGCCATCGAAGCCAACCTGTCCTGCCCCAACGTCCACGACGCCCGCACCGCACGGGGCTGCACCCTCGTGGCCCAAGTGCCCGAGTTGGTGCAGGAATACACCCGTGCCATTAAGGCCGCCACGAAGCTGCCCGTCTTCGTGAAACTCACACCGAACATCATCGACATCGCCGAACCCGCCCTCGCCGCCGAAGAAGCCGGTGCCGATGGCGTGGCCCTTATCAACACCCTTCTCGGTATTGGAATCAACCCCGAAACCCGCAAGCCCATCCTCAGCAACATCGTCGGTGGACTCAGCGGCCCTGCGATTCGCCCTGTGGCCGTGAAGATGGTCTGGGACTGCGCCAAGGTTCTGAAAATTCCCATCATCGGCATGGGCGGCATCGGCAACGCCAGCGATGCCATGCAATTTATCCTGGCGGGTGCTACCGGTGTGGCCGTGGGCTCCTGCTCCTTCCGCCAGCCCGACGCCGCCATCAAGGTCGTCGAGGGCCTCAACGATTATTGCGAACGGCACAACGTAGAAAACCTCACTCAGCTCATCGGGAAGTTGGAATAGTGAAGTTTAAGAGGTTAAATGCGACAGGGTGCCGCAGGTTTCGGGCAGACAGTAGGCAGGTCTCTCGCCTGTGTTTTGTAAGTAGCATAGCCGTCCCGGCTGTGTTTCCTCATGTTGCGGCCCATGACTTCTCGTGCGACTGATAGAGCGCCGGGAATTTGGGGGCATTCCCGCCATACGGCCAGTCTGCTACTTCCCCTGACGCGGCAACGCCTCAACCACTTGGTCGAAGCGATTCTTGTCCTTCGAGAAAGCGTGATGTTGAATCCAGAGCACCTTGGCTCCCGATTGTCCTTGGGCTACGCGTATGGTGAAGCCGCCAAGCGTTGCAAGCCGGGCAAATGGCTTCATAAGCGCGTGCCCTATGACGAATTGGCTGCCGAAGAGTTGGGCTAAAAGATCTATTGGGGAAACTTGGCGCTGGCCCAACCTCCTGTGTGTTGCCGACAGGCACCGCCCCGTCGCAAAATGCTATACTTGCGGTTCCGTACAACCCCCAAGAAGGAGTGAGATTTGCCCAGCAACACCGAATTAATTACCGTCCTGGACGTGGATACGCGGGAGGAGGCCCTCCGTATTATCGAAGCGAGCGAAGGTTGCGACTGGTACAAGATCGGTTCCCAGCTTTTCACGCGCTGCGGTCCCGACATCGTGCGGGAAGTCCTGGGCATGGGCCGCAAGGTCATGCTGGACCTTAAGTTCTACGATATCCCCAACACCGTGGCCCATGGTGCGAGTGCTGCCGCCGCCCTGAATGTGGGGCTCTTCACCGTTCATGCGAGCGGGGGAATTAACATGATTGCCGCCGCCCGCAAGGCCGTCGAGGGCACGGACACGCGTATCCTGGCCGTGACCATTCTCACCAGTTTTACCGATGAGCAACTCCGCGACGAAGTCGGACTCTACGAGACGGCCGCCCAAGCTGTTCCGCGACTCGCCAGGCAGGCCATCGAAGCCGGTGCCCATGGCATCGTATGCTCGCCTTGGGAAATCCAACTCGTGCGCGACGCTGTTGGACCCGAACCCCTTGTGGTGACCCCTGGCATCCGCCCGGCGTGGTCCAGCAAGGACGACCAGGCGCGCATCATGACCCCGAAGGATGCCGCGAAAGCGGGTGCCTCCATGATCGTGGTAGGCCGTCCCATTTTGAAGCATGAAAATCCCGCTGAAGCCGTTCGTTTGATTAAGGAGGAACTTGCCCAATGACCGAAGCCGAAGTAATCCAGACCTTCAAAGATGCGGGTGCCTTGCTCGAAGGCCACTTTATTTACGCCAGTGGCCGCCATGGCGAACAGTTCCTGCAGGCTGCCCGCGTATTGCAATATCCCGAAGCGACGGCAACATTGTGCAAGGCCATGGCGGACCAGTTCCGCGACGACAACATTGAGTTGGTTGTGGGGCCGGCCACGGGCGGGATCATCCTGGCCTATGAGACGGCCCGGAGCCTCGGTTGCCGTGGCGTCTTCGCCGAAAAGGAACCCGATGGCAGCTTCGCGGTTAAGCGCGGTTTTGCGGTCAAGAAGGGCACGCGCGTGCTCGTCGTGGAGGACATCGTCACCACGGGCGGCTCGGTTAAGAAGGCCATCAGCCACCTCGAAGGGCGCGGCGTGGAGATTGTTGGCGTATCCGTCCTCATCGACCGGAGCGCGGGGAAGGCCGATTTCAAGTATCCCTACCGGCCCATCGCTCGCCTCAATATGCAGAGTTGGGCACCCGACGAAGTGCCCGAGGTCTTGGCGGCCAAACCCGTCATGGAACCCGACGACCTGGTGCTCTAAGGCGGCGGGTTACGGTCTTGTTCCCGAGCGAAATTCTACCACGTTCAAGGCATCACCAGCCTACCGGCGCGTCTTGACATTGCCCCGATCTAAAAGTTAGCCTCAACCCCTAGCTATGTTTGGGAGGATAGGTACGGATATTATGCCGTATGAAAAGTGCGAGGAGGTCTCTACCGCATGATCGAACGGATTACGATCCTCGGTGGCAGTAGTGTCTACACACCTGAATTAGTTCTCTCGATAATTTCTCGGAATCTTAACGTTAAAGAGGTCGTGCTCTTCGGACAAGAAGGCCGGAAGTTGGAGCTTGTCGCTAATTTCTGTCAGCGTCTGATGAAGAAGAGCGGTTTTCCCGCCATTGTGACCGCCTCGACCGATGTGCGCGAAGCGGTGGCGGGGGCAAAGTACATTCTCAATCATATTCGTGTCGGCGGTATGCAGGCCCGTATGCGCGATGAGATGCTTCCGCCGAAACATGGGATGGTTGGGGATGAAAACCTTGGGGCTGGCGGCTTTTCCAATGCCATGCGCACCCTGCCGGTTATTTTCGAGATGGCCGAGCAGATCGAGGCGGTCAATCCCGACGCAACCTTCATAAACCTGACCAATCCGATGGGTATTGTGGTGGAGGGCCTCATCAATTACACCAACCTGAATGTTGTTGGGGTCTGCGATTTGCCGGGCACCTATACGAGAAAGATAGCCCGGGTACTGCAAGAAAATGTTGAAAGTCTGAAATTCGACTACGTAGGCCTGAACCATCTGGGCTGGATTCAGGACGTGAAGCTCGACAAACACAGTTGCATGAGTCACCTGCTGGAAAAGCTGGAGTCCCAGAGCGAAGAGGGGTTTGACTACGAGCTCATCGAATTGTTTCGCATGATTCCAACGCGGCATACCGGCATCTTTTTCCATCGTGCGGAAGTTCTCAAGAAACAAAAGGCTTGTTCCCGATTTCGAGCCGAGGTCCTGCACGATGCCGAAAAGCGAATCCTGAAGCTCTACGAAGACGAGCATTTGAATGAAGTGCCGGATCTTACGCGGCAGCGCAATGCCGTCTGGTATGAAGAGACCATTCTCCCGCTGATCGAGGCGATGGAAGACGATAGCGAACATGATGTAATATTGTGTGTACGGAATGACGGTTGTATTCGCGACCTGCCCGATAACAGCAGCGTCGAGATTCCAACCAAAGTCAGCAACAAGGGTGTTGTACCCAGGAAGGTTGGCAGTCTGCCCCGCTTTCTCCGGGGTGTCTTCCTGGCGGCCAAAGAAAGTGACCGCCTTACCGTCGAGGCGGTACGCCACCGAAGCAAGGAGTATGCACTGCAGGCGTTAACCATTAACCCCTTCGTGCCGTCTCTGGAAATTGCAAAAAGTTACTTGGATCGGATAATTAAAGATGAACAAATCGAACTCCACTAAGCGCCGCGCCAGACAGACTGTAAATTACTGGCCCATGCTCGCCATGATTTTGTTTGCAACCGTGTTCTCTGCAATGCATGTCCATGCGGTAACCGTAACCGGGGGCAACGGTGCCAGCTTGTCTTCGATTACCGGAAGTCCAACGTTGGTCACCGTCGTTCTTCGTGGCGGCGCAAAGGATCCCAATCTCCAGGTATTGGAAGTTCAGGGTTCCGTAATCGTGTTTACCACGGAAGATGGTGATCGGATAAGCTATCAGAAGGCAGACATAGACAAGGTTGAGGTGCAGGGCAGCGTGGTCGAGAGGCGGAAGGCTCATGTGTCCGACACCGTCGTGTTGCGCCCCGAAGATCAGCGTATTGTCGATGGCGCAACGGCCCGTGTCGCCGAACTTTTTAAGAGCAGCAAGGACAACCAGGGGTTGCGCATCTGGGCTGCGGGCATGATGGCCTATGATGGGAACAAAGAGGCCACCGAATATCTGAATTCGTTGGCCAACTCCAACAATCTTCAGACGCGGCTCGACGCGGCACGAGGCCTCTATATGGCAGGAAAGCCGCTGCCCGAAGGACTCGTGTCGGATGGGCTGTCAAGCAACAACCGGAATCTGAGAGCGCAGGCGGCCGTTCTGGCGGGACTCTTCCAAACCGAAGAGGCCACGCCGGAACTCATGGCGATGCTTAATGATCGTTCTGCCCAATTTTCGGCTCCTGCGGCGGTTGCATTGGCGCGTCTGGGCAATCGCGACATTATCCCTGCGCTGTTTGCAATGCTGGGAAGTACGAGTGACGAAAAGAACGATGCGGGTGTACTGGGATTGATTACACTCGGCGGAGCGGATGTCATTGATTCGGTGAAGTATAACATTGAAAAGACGGATGGCCTGGAGCGTTTTCGACTCATTTACATTCTCCACCGTCTGGGCGCGCCGGAAGGACGAAAGCACTTGATTCGGGTTTTTAACGAAGAGTTGACTATCAAGCCAGAAGCCGCACTTGTTTTGGCGGCTGACGATTATTGGGAGGCTATCCAGTATCTTCAGGGCCGTCTAAAACGGCGTGAGGATCCAACACCGGATAATCAGCGCTACCGGGCGCGGACAGCCCATGCGATACTTCAGAGCGGTGATCCGTCGGCGGTTCATGTTTTCCAGTCCTTGCTTCGTGAAGAGGACAGAGGAATGAGGTCGTATGTATTGGGTCTTATCGCGGATCTGGCCGACCGAAAGATGCTGAAGCTCATTCAGCCGACAATACGGAATGTCGACCCCGTACTTTCACTGGTGGCCTGCAACACCGCAATGGCCACGGCGAACCCCGAGTACGGCAAGCGGCTTGAGGCGTTTAACGACAGCTTTTGACGTGCGGGTTCGCGTGCTGATTACGGGCCGGGTGCAGGGGGTGGGCTTTCGGTATCACACGCGCAACCAGGCGCAATCCAGGAAACTCACGGGTTGGGTTCGTAACTTGGCCGATGGCTCCGTGGAAGCAGAGTTTCAGGGGCCGGTAGATGCCGTCGAAGCTATGCTCGGCTGGTGCCAAGCTGGACCGGCCATGGCGGTAGTGACCGACATTGAAACGGAGCATTGTGAGGTTGTCGGCCACGAGTCGGGATTTTCCCTGCGTTACTAGCGTAGCTGGGCCACAAACAAGATGCTTTTCCTGATCGATCCTCTCCTGTTTTTTGCTTTTCTCTGGTGAGGCGCAACGAGTTTCTGGTAGAAGATGTGAATTGTATTGCCTTGGCGTTTTTCTCCGATCGCCAGGGTCGATTCGTTGTGGGAGACCCTTCTGTCCCCTTTGTCTCGGGGCAGGAGCGGGCTTATGGCTATGCTATACTCCGGGCAGCAGACAGGTTCGCGTGGAAGGTATAGTATTGATGCATGCCAATGAATTAAAGCTCCGTCGTAAAATGGCCGCAGCCCAAGCCCAACTTGCCAAGGACAGGGTCACCTTGGAAAAAGTAAAGGGTTTGCTTGATAAGGCCGATGAGCGGCATCGCAAGGAGCCTGCCGAAGTACGAAAGTGGCGTCGTGTTCTGGAAAATCTGGAGGCCAGCCTGGATGAGACGAGGCATCGCGTTGAGTTGGGCGAGATGGAGATTCTTCGACTGGAGCGGGATATTGAAGCGCTTCAACATGGCGGCGCGGACGCGGAGAAGGGGGTAAAGGACGATGCACCGCCCGGTGGCGCGCCATCAGGATTACGGAGTGGCTTCGGGAATAATTCGGGCACCCTCAATCTGGAAGACGCGAGTCGGCTCCAAGAGAAAATAGAATCGGGCGAGGTCCACGACAAGCGAGTTGAAGCAGACTTGGAACTCGCAAATCAGCTGGGGGAAACCTACGATAAGGATGAATCGGGGCGCGTGCCCCGTCGTCAATTGGCGTTGCGCTCAGCCATTGACAAAATTCGCCAGCAGCAGTTTGACGCGATGGCATATGAGGAAATTGGACTGGTCCTCGCCTGCCATTCCTTGCTCACAAGCCGTCTGGAGCCAACCGCTCGCGACCAGCGGTTAAAGCGCATTCTGGACGGCTCCGTCAAGATTCTCCGACGCCGCAAAGCAGAACTCGAAGGAAATTGATAGATCGCCGCTACGCTGATGTCTGGGAATCGCATCGTAGAATCGTCAGGGCAAACGCATCTAAATTCCCAGTAAAACTTGGAGATAGTCGGTACTGCGTGCAGCGGAGCGTTGCTTTGCCTTCAGCGCGCGCTTCTTTGATTTGTCTTTCTTGAGCAGGTTGAGGACAATTCTTCGCAGCATTGCGAGATTTTGGGGGGCATTGTTCGTTCGCGCCCTGCTATCGTCTTCGCGGAGGGTGACATCCAAGGACCAGTGCAGTGTATTTTCCACGCCCCAATGCTCCCTGACGGCCTTGGCAAGACGTTTTGCGCAGCGAGGCAAGCTGGCGAGAAAGAAACGTCGCTCAATGGAGTTTTTTCCTTTGACGCAGCGAATAGATTCGACCATGCCGATGCTGAACAGCCCTTTCCACAAAGGCCTGTCTTCAAACCAGTCTATATCGGTGGATATCCAATAGCGACGAGTTTCGATTCGGCCATGGCCTTTTCCAGTAGTCTCGAAGAAATCCATGGTGCCCTCGGCAACGGTGTCGGCGCATTCCCGCGCGCACGGCAGCACGGCGTCTTTGAAGAACTCCCTGACCTCTTCGTGAACGGTAGCGTGGTTGCCTTTAAGCGCCAGGACGTAATCAGCGTTCTTGTCGATAATGTTGGCGGCTATTTCCTTCTGGCAGCCCATCGCATCAAGGGTCACGACGCAGCCATCTATATCGAGCACCTCCAGTAGTTTTGGGATTGCCGTAATCTCATTGGATTTGTCGTCCACTTTGACTTGCCCCAGCACCAAGCCGCTTTCCGAGGCCCATGCGTTGACGATATAGGGGATTGGCTTTCCCGCGTCCAATGCCCGCCGCAGGGCCTTCCCGTCAATGGCAACCGTTTCCCCGTCGACCCTTGGACAAATGCCCTGCACCCATTGCACGAAGCACTCGAGAAAGGCTTCGGGGGCGATTGCGGAGAAAACTCTGTTGAAGGTGTCGTGGGTGGGGATGCCATTGGGAAGCTCCAAGAAGGTTCTGAGCCATTCCTCCCGGTCCGTTCCAAATGCTTCCATTTCGTTAAAACCCTCACCGCCGGTAAGTTCAGAGCACAGCCCTATCACGAGGATATCAACCAGCTTGTGGCAACGGGTGCGCTTCATGCGCGGGTCAGGCAGTTTTTCAAAATGCTCAACGAGACTCTTGGCAATTGTACTTGGGCAATTCATTTCATCCATATTCTTTTTCCTTCTTCCGGGTTGCTTGACATAAAGATATATAAACCTATATCATAATCGGCATGAAGAAATCAAAAAAGATGGAACGACTATTGGAGCGCATGATGGCAATCGAGCGAATGGAGCGCGGGAAGCTGTGTCAAATGACCGGACGCCCCCACTACAACCACCAAACTTGGAGCGATGGGCGCAACGTGGTGCGCTATGTCCGAAAAGAGGAGGCCCCGGAACTGAAAAAAGACATTGCGGGATACAACTTGTTCATCAAGCTGGCCGAGCAATACGTAGACGAAGTCATTCGCTCAACACGCCGCGAAAGAGAAAAGAAAAAACGAGGGAAGAAACCGAAATCACGAAATCCTAGAATCTAACACAATTAGATGCGTCGGCCCTG
>JAJRPE010000425.1 GCA_024280935.1 Candidatus Hydrogenedentota bacterium | reverse complement strand
GGACTGACACGGACACAGCACTCGAAATAACGGAGGCCTTCTGGCGATACAATAGAGACAACGATTCGAAGCGCACCGCCACAACGTCCGTGGCTGTCCCGTTGTTGGGGTGTTTCGCGTCGGGTCTGCCAGGCCAACGACGGGACAGCCACGCCCGTCATGGGTTTCCAAGCAATTACAACGTTGTCGTTTTAAGTTCAAGTGATTAACACGTAACATCAGGCACATGGGCGCGTCAGTCCCAGGGACTGACACGGACACAGCACTCGAAATAACGGAGGCCTTCTGGCGATACAATAGAGACAACGATTCGAAGCGCACCGCCACAACGTCCGTGGCTGTCCCGCTGTTGGGGTGTTTCGCGTCGGGTCTGCCAGGTCAACGACGGGACAGCCACGCCCGTCATAAGTCTCCAAGCTATTACAACGTTGCCGTTTTAAGTTCAAGTGATTAACACGTAACATCAGGCACATGGGCGCGTCAGTCCCCGAGACGCAACCACAACACAACAGGCAGGTACTGATATGGAAGACCTCCTCTACCTTGTCATCTTCGGCGCCATCGCCGCCATAAGCGGCTTCGCAAAATTGATGGAAAAGCGCAAGGAAGAAGCGCAGCGGGGACAACGCCCTTCTCGAAAAACGGCGGATGACCTCCCGGAAGCCACCCGCCGCATGCTCTATGGCGATGGACAGCCTCCCGTGGCGCGAAAGCGGAGCGGAGGTCCTCCCATGGCCACCCCGCGCAAGGCATCCCCGGCGGCACCCGCCCCCCAACGCCGTCCGGTACCCGTGGCCCCGCAACGCCAGGCAGCACCCCAGCGACAGGCATCCGCACCACCGCCCGTTCCGCTTCAACGCCGCCCCGCCCCCACGCGGACGGCCCAACCCGCGCCTACCGCCCAACGACAGCGCCCGGCGCCGCAACGGCGTTCCGCGCCCCGACAGACCGCACACCAGACCCTCCGTGAAGGATGGAAACAAGCCCAGCGTCCCAGTCGTCCACAACCCAGTGCTGCTGCGCCCCAGCCTCAGAGGGAACGAACCCCCAAGACACCCCAGCGACCATCCACGCCTCAACGCCCGAAGCGCCGTGCTACAGCCTCCATCAAGGCCCTCCTCCATCACCCGAAAACCCTGCGGACCAGCATCATCCTCCACGAAGTACTCAGCCCGCCAATATCCATGCGCTGACGAAAGTACAAAACACCACTACGGGTGCCACGCGATTCGACTCTGTCGATTCGAGCACGTTGAGCAAGGACTGCTTGAAGAAAATTGGCAGGCGCAGTCCGTCGGCTTGACCGTATGACCCCCTCCCAGTGCCAGACTTCCTGATCACGATTGGGCTTTGGGATTGTTTTCAAGGCAAGTGTTCACGGCAAAGGGGGTTGGGCTTTCCAGCCCGACACAAAAAGCGCGTCGGCAAAAAGCCCGGCATCGGCACATGTAGCCCCTTTGGATTCGAACGACAAAGCACTATGCACTGCCTTGAATAATCAACGTATCACCCCCAATGCCAAGTGCGTTTTCAAGTCCGCCGTGCGCGTTATGTCGGGCAGGAATGCCCAACCCCCTTGCCCGCAGCGGCTCTTTCAGGCTAAGTGGGTAAACGTTCACAGCACGGGCCACTATAGTCGACAAAAAGACCTGCGGGTGCTCTCTTGAAGCACTCCATTCCCACGAACGTGGCAGCCCAAGCCGACAAGGATGGTGCCCATTCCTACCCTGATGGCCCCTAAAAAACGCTGCGGAAACCCAAGGGTTTCCGCAGCGGACTCTATCAACCTAATCGGGTGGGACTCCTATGGCACAATCGGCGGCGAGTCCACAGCAAAGGGTTCAAAACATTCCAAGTTACCCCGGATGGTGGCTCCCGGATCCGCGCTGAGAATCTCCACATAGAGACCGCCAGGCTCAAGATCGAGGAACAGGCTCGCTTCCGCTGGCGGGAAATACACCCTGATGGGACTCGATACATCCCCCATCGGATTGGCGGCGCCACCAATATCAAGGATCAAATCACCTTCTTCTCCCGGCGCACCGACGTGGATCAATGCCATCGTCGCATCGGGCACGGTGTGGTGTATATGCACCGTCAGCCCACCGTCCATCACACTTTCGTCAACGGTAAAGTAGGCCAAGCCCTCGAAACTATTTTCCGTGGGCGGCACGGCTTCCGAGCCATCCAGGAAGGTCTCGCAGATAACCGGGTCGGGTTCATTTACATTAAAACACGCGAATTGTCCGCGAATTTCCCCGTCTGGGTTCGCCACGCTTGTAACTTGAACGTAGAGTCCAAAACCCCGATTCTCGTTCAACAGATCGAGTTCTCCGGGCGTGAATTCCGTCTCAATCGGGCTGCTTGGATCGCCCAGATCGATGAGAAGCTCGCCGTCAACTCCAGGGAACCCGACATAGATCGCGGCATCCAATGGTTCAACAACGCCATGTTCCAAATAGAGGAAGGCCGTTGAATTCATGGTGCCCGGCATCCCCATGGGATCGGGCTGCGCCAGTATATCCAGGTACGCCATGCCCTCAGCAAGTGTGTCAACGGTCGGATCGAACTCATCGCCGCTCAGGAACGCATCACACCCGGCGACCAGATCTCCCGGGCCACTTCCCAAGATAAGCTCAAGCTCTGGCAAGTCCACTTCGCCATCCCCGTTCAGGTCGAGCAGAAGAAAATCCGGTTCCAGCAGATCAGGCAGGGCAACCTGCGCCTCGGCAAGGCTGAGTGTGCCGCTCACATCGGTATCCAGTATATCGAAGTCGGGGAATAACGCGCCTGCGAGTTCCTCAATGGGCGGCGGCATCATTCCTGGAGGCGCCGCGCCTTCACAGACAAGTTGACCGCGAATCTCACCACCAGGGAAGGACGGACTATGGATATTGATGTAGAAATCCGGGCCGTTAACCCCGCCAAACAACGCGTCGAGCTGCTCCGCAGTCAAGTCAACCTCAATGGGACTGACAGCATCGCCGAGATCAATGAGTACCGGGCCGTTTACGCCGGGTCCACCGGTGTGAATATGGGCACCCGTGGCATCAAGCACGTCATGCTCCACGAAGAGCACACCACGCACGCCGCCCGTGATCTGATTTTCGAAGATGTCCAGGTAGGCGTTGCCCAGCGCCACGCTTTCGTTTGGCGGCTCTTCCCGATCCCCGCCCAGTTCCGCATGGCACGAACTCACCAGGAACTCGTCGAAGAAGAAGCAATCCAACTGGCCACGAATCTCCCCATCGGGGAAGGCCCCGCTGTGGATGTTGAAATAAACACCCCCATCCAGCGATGCCAGGAAGGCATCCAGGTCGGCACCGCCGATCTCCACCTCAATAGGACTGGTGGCATCGCCAAGATCGATCAGGAGTTCTCCATTCTCTCCAGGCGCACCCAGATGAATGTGCGCCGCAGTCGCACCAACCACGTCATGGTCGATGCGCACACGCCCTTTCAACTCGCCGGTGAAGGGATTGGTAAAAATGTCGAAGAAGGCATCGGCAATGGCGGGACTCGCATTGGGCGGCACCTCCTCATGCCCTGAGAGAAGACTATCGCATCCGCCAATAAACAGTTCCTGCTCAAAGTTCAGGGCCGCAAGCAATTCGTCCATGTCCAGGACACCGTCTCCGTTGGCATCCAAGTCATCAAATTCTTCCTGGGTGAAATCAGGCGCAAATGCTTGCACCTCTTCCAGGCTCAGGCCACCGTTCATGTCGCCGTCCAAGTCCGGGAACGAGTCCAGCAGATCCGCCGCCAAGGCCGCAAAGTCACCCACGGGCCGCTCGACATCCACGCACTCCAGTTGACCGCGAATATCGCCGTCCGGGAAGTTCGCACTGTGAATGTTCACATAGACGCCGCCCTCAAGCTCACCAAAGAGCAGATCCAATTGGCCTTCATCCAGGTTCACATCAATGGGACTGGCCGGATCGCCCAAATCAAAGAGCACCGGGCCATTCGCACCGGGTCCGCCGTTGTAAATAAAGGCCACGGTTGGACCCGCCACATCATGTTCAATGAAGATGCGGCCATTTCGTGTGCCTGTGAGGGGCGAGTAGCGCACTTCGAGGAAGCCCGCACCCAGCGCTGCACTATTGTTCTGGGGTGCCTGATTCATGCCGTTCAGTTGAATATTACACTCCGTTAGAAGGATATCCTCATCGAACAGGAAGCAATCCAACTGGCCGCGAATCTCGCCATCAGGGAATTCAGGACTATGGATGTTCACATAAACACCACCGTCCTTTGCATTGAGGAAAGCATCCAGATCCGCACCTTCCAACACGACTTCGATGGGGGACGTGGGTTCGCCCAAGTCCACGACGACACCACCGTTCGTGTCCGGCATGCCCATATGGATATGAGCACCCGTGGCACCGTCCACGTTGTGTTCCAGATAAATCTTTGCGCGCTGTTCTCCAGTAAAGGCATCGGAGATCAGGTCTATGAATCCCCAACCCTCCAACGGGCTACCACTCGGGGGAAGTTCCTGATCACCCGACAGAAACACGTCACAACCACCAAGGAAGATATCGGTTTCGATGCCGAGCGCAAGAAGCAATTCCCGCTCCGTCAATTCACCGTCCGCCTCTTCGTCCAGGGCATCGAACTGTGCGTCCGTAATACGGGTATCCGCCAGTTCAGCCTCGCTCAAAGCACCGTTTCCATCCACGTCGAGGGATTGGAAATTATCCAGCAGCTCGCCAGCGATTTCCTCCAGATCGCCCCCTTCGCCATGCTCCTCCGGCGGCTCGCATTGGAAGGCCCCCCGAATCTCACCGTCGGGATAGGCATCGCTGCGAATATCCACATAGACACCGCCCAATTCCGCATCCAACAAAAGTTCCAGCTCTTCGGCGGTGAGGCGGACCTCAATGGGGCTGTTTCCCGGCCCAAGATCCATAAGCAGTGGGCCATTAACCCGCGCTTCGCCGATACGAATTTGCGCGCTGGTTGGCGCTTCCACGTCGTGCTCGATGTAGAGCTGGCCGCTGGTTTCGCCGGTCAACTCGTTGAAGAGCACATCAAGGTAGCCATGCCCAAGGGCAAAGCTGTCCGTGGGCGGGCTGACCTGTTCGGCATCCAATTGCACCTCGCAGGAATCCACCACAAACTCGTTGAAGAAGAAGCAGAAGAGATTGCCGCGAATCTCGCCACCGGGGAAATCTTCGCTGTGAATATTGAAGTAAAGGCCTGGATCCTGGTTGTCCAGCAGCATATTCACCTGTTCACCGCTCAGCGGCACCTCAATGGGACTCCTGGCCTCGCCGAGGTCGATAAGCACATCGCCATTTTCACCCGGTCCGCCCACATGAATATGGGCACCCGTGGCATTCCGAATGGCGTGGTCGATGAAGACCTTGCCGGACACGTCGCCCGTAAAGGGATCGATGAAGATATCAACGAAGCCAAAGCCATCCCGGCGGGAACCGTTCGGCGGCACTTCCTGCCCACCATCCAATGGTGTGTCACAGCCGCCCAGGAATACGGTGTCATCCACGCCAATCACGGTAAGAAGTTCATCCTCCGTGATGAGGCCGTCGCCGTCCAAATCGAGGTCCGCGAATACTTCGGGCGTCACGTCCGTGAATTCCAATTCGGCGGCATCCAGAACGCCGTCTCCGTTTTCATCGAAGAATCCAAAGTCCTCGAGAATGTCTCCCGCAATCTCCTCCAGTTCTTCACCGGGACGCCCGGCGCAGAGCAAGGCACCACGAATTTCGCCATCAGGAAATTCGGTGCTGTGAATATTAATGTAGAGTCCTGCCTCTTCATTCTCGAAGAGCATCTCCACCTGCTCAGCGGTCAATTCCAGCTCGATCGGGGATGTGGGATCGCCAAGATCGATCAGGACCGGTCCATCCTCGCCCGGCATGCCGACATGGATATGGGCCGCCGTTGGATCGGCCACATCATGCTCCACCAGGAGGCGTCCGCCCAAGGCACCGTCGAGATCACTCAACAACACCTCGATCAACGCCGAACCCGTTGCCGTAGCATCGTTGGGAGTCGACTCCTGGGCACCGTCCAACAGAACATCGCACGCTTCAATGATGGCCTCGTCGAAGAGGTCGCACTCGATCTGACCACGGATCTCGCCATCGGGATAGGTCTCGCTGTGAATGTTCACATAGAGTCCACCGGCGTTATCGAGGAGGAGCCTGACCAATGCGTCACCCAACTCCACCTCAATGGGACTGCTTGCCCCACCGAGACCGATGAGTATATCGCCATTCTCGCCGGGAGCACCGACATGAATGTGGGCCTCCGTGGCATCCACTACGTCATGCTCGATATAAATTACACCACGCTTCTGGTTGGTAATGGTGTTCTCGAAGAGTTCCACAAATCCCGAACCCGAGGCTTCACTCTCGTTCCCCGGAACCTCCTCCGCACCCAGCAACTGCACATCACACCGGGTCAACAGAATGTCGGGATCAAAGCCGAGCGCACGCAGCAACTCGTCCTCGGTCAGTTCCGTATCCTCCTCCACATTCAGGGCATCAAAGTCCTCCTGGCTCACCTCGGGGAAGCGCGCCTGAATCTCTTCCAAGGTCAATCCGCCGCTGTTGTCCGTATCAAGCTGGTTGAAGGAACCCAACAATTCGTCGGCGATATCCACCGGCGCAGGTTCCGGGGGCGCATCCACTTGGCAGCGGATGGGACCACGAATCTCTCCGTCGGGGAAACGCTCGCTATGGATGTTCACGTAGAAGGGGCCGGTCTCGGGGTTGAGGTAGAAACCCAGATCCTCCTCGGGAATCCGCATGTGGATAACGCCTTCCGCATCGCCCACCGGAAGCGTAAGCACGGACGGACCGTTCTCATTGGGTCCGCCCAAGTGAATATGGGCCGCTGTGGGATTCTCCACATCATGAAAAATGAGCAACTCGCCAAAGAGACGACCGGTAAGTTCGTTCTTCACGATCTCGATGTGCCCTTCGCCAAACGCCTCACTGTTATTGGCGGGGTTTTCGTCCTCCCCGGTCAATTCCAGCTCGCAGACATCCAGGACAAACTCATCGAAGAAAAAGCAATCCGCTTCACCACGAATCTCGCCCGCAGGAAAATCTTCGCTGAGCAACTGAACGAAGAGGCCTCCATCGTCGATAGCGGCCAACAAGCGGTCGATATCTTCCGCTTCAAGGACCGCCTCAAACTCCACGGGAAGCAAGGCATCGCCCAAGTCAAATAGCAGCGCATCATCCGGGCCGCCGCGCAGTTCCGCGCCTGTCACGCCGTCCACATCGTGGTCGATGAAAACCTTCATGACCGTTTCGCCCGTAAAGAGGTTTGTAAACAGATCTACAAAGCCCTCGCCAAGCGCCGTGCTGATCGTAGTCGGTTCCACTTGGTCACCCGAAAGGCGCACGTCGCAGCCACCCAGGAAAATCAGTGGATCAAAGCCCGTGGCAAGCTCGATCTCGTCTTCGTCGATCTCACCGTCTCCGTTGGCATCAATAGCATCAAAGGTATCTTGTCCGAAATCTGGCAGTTGCGCCAGGATTTCAGCGAATGTCAGCACGTCATCGCCATCGTCATCGAGCAGATCAAATAACTCGGCGAGTTCGGCGGCGGCGGCGGCAACACCTTCTGCGCCATCGCCCACCGGGAGGAGTTCACCCGCGATGACTCCATCGGGCGCTGCGACCGTTGTAACGCGGATCGAGGCCCCATTATCGACCAGTCCGAAGAATTGCTCGAGCTCGTCCTCAGAAAGCTCGGCTTCAACCGGACTTGCCGGATCGCCAAGATCAATGAGCGTTTCGCCGCCTTCGCCATCGCCAAGCACGAGAAAGATGCCCGCTGGATCCACCACGTCATGGGTCGCTGTGAGCACGCCGCGAACACGCCCGTTGCTTTCGTTTAACAGCACCTCAAGTCGGGCGTCGCCAACCGAATCGACACCCTTGGGCGGGGTAACGCCATCGGCGCTTAGTTCGGCTTCATAGGCATCAATAAGGAGCGCACCGAATATATCGCACTCAAGCTGGCCGCGAATATCACCGTCCGGCGCGACATCAGTCTGAATTTCAACATAAACGCCAGCCTCCGTATTCTCCAACAGCGATTCCAGCACCGCGTCCGTCAGATCGACCTCAATGGGGCTTTCCGCGTTGCCAAGATTGACGAGGATATCACCAACTTCGCCCGCCGCACCGCTCCGAAGATAGGCCGCTGTGGGACTCTCCACACTATGCTCTATAAAAAGTTTGCCGCGCTTCTGTCCCGTAGCCGGATCGACCAGCACCTCAATCGTGCCCTCGCCCAGGGCTTCGCTTCCACTGGCGGGCACCACCTGCTCACCGTTGAGCAGAATTTCACAGCTGCCCAGGAAGACCTCGCGATCCAAGCCCAGATCATCAGCCAGTTCCTCCTCGGAAATGATGTCGTCACCGTTGAGATCCAGCCCTTCGAAAAGCTCTTCAAGAAGTTGCTCAAGCAGGGTATTGAGTAACTCATCCAACTCTTCTTCAGTCAACTGACCTGTGAATTCCGCCTCCAGCATCTCCGTCAAACGTCCCTGCGCCTCGGTCAGGGAGAGGCCATCGCTGAAGTCCGCATCCGCCGCGCCAAAGTCGGCGAGCAGGGACTGAGACAAGGACTGCAGGGTCACCAAATTCGCGCCTTCGCCCTCACCCTCACCCTCACCCTCACCCTCGCCCTCACCTTCGCCCTCGCCCTCGCCCTCGCCCTCGCCTTCACCCTCCCCTTCACCCTCTCCCTCTCCTTCACCACCGGTGCCTGCTGCTACGCTCAATTCCGCAGCAGAAAGAAGATCGTCGCCGTCTGTATCGATGGTGTTAAACTGGGCCTCGGTGAGGGAACTGTTCCCCGCCTGGGCCTCCGCAAGGGTCAACTGACCGTCACTGTTGGCATCCACCGTCGAAAACCGGCCCGCCAGATCACCGGCAATTTCCGCCAATGTCGGAGTTGGGGGATTTATACACCCCGAAATTCCAACCGCAACCAACAACCCCAATAAAAATACACGAAATAAGCCCAGCTGTCTCATTGTATACCTCTCCCAAAGTGTCCCATTCGTTCCTCAACGACCAAATGCTGCACAAGCACGCAGGACAGAAGCACCACCATCGGGACGATCCAACCGAAAGATGACGTGATCCCACTACCCGCGAACGCACAGCCTCTCAACCTCTGCGTGAATACGCTATACACCCACGCTACCGCACTTTTCTGAAACTGTCAAGTATTTTCTGAAATAAGCCTGGATGGCAATTCTGGCACGCAAAATGCGTATGTTCTTCGGGGCAGATCTCAGCGCGCCGACAAGTAGACTGGGCCACCCAGGTTGTGCATTTGACCCAGAATCCAGGCTTGCCGCTCACGCAGATAGACGGTGGGCGCTATCGGCGAGCGGCTTCTGGGCGCAGGCAACACAGCCGCCAACAAGGCGCTCTCTTGCCGATTCAGGTCGCTTGCGGACTTGTGATAGTAGTGCTGGGCGGCCGACTCCACGCCATAGATGCCCGGACCAAGCTCCGCCACGTTCACATACATCTCCAGAATCCGCTCCTTGGGCCAGCAGAATTCGATGCCTACCGTAAAGTAAACTTCCAATCCCTTCCGAATCCAGGAACGACCCGGCCATAGAAAGAGGTTTTTGGCAACCTGCTGGCTGATCGTGCTGCCGCCACGCAAGCGCCCCCCCTCCAAACGGGTCTCGATGGCGGCGCGAATCTGCTTCACATCGAAGCCGTTGTGCTTGAAAAACAATTGGTCTTCCGCCGCCACCACCGCAAGAATAAACTCCGGCGATACCTCATCATAGCTGCGCCAGCGGTTTCGGATATCTTCCTCGTCCTGAAAATGGCGAATCAGCATGAGGGGGGTCATGGGCGGGTTCACAAAGAGATACGACACCATCCAGGAGCCGGTTATCGTTACGAATACGAGTCCGAAAATGAAGGCCGCTTTAGCGCCAAAGACCAGGGAACGCCGCCAATTCAGCGTTCCAAGGCGAAACCGACTACCAAGCTCGGCAGGAGGAGCCTTCTTCGCGGCGGTCTTGCGGGGCGTCTTTTTCTTTGCTGCGGGTTTCTTTTTGGCGGCGGCTTTCTTCTTCGCAGGAGCACCTTTGGCCGCAGCTTTGCGCTTGGGCCGCGCACGCACGCTGCCCGGTTCCGTCTTAACAGGACTCATGGCGTGGCTCCGTGAACGATTTTTCCCTCGTTCCCAAGCTCTGCTTGGGAATGCATAGGTCTACGCTCTGCGTAGAGGCGTAGAGGAGTGCGATTTGGTCTATGGTATCTCGCCTGGATTGTCTTCGCTGGATCTTTCGGAGCAGAGTTCCGGGAAATGCATTCCCAAGCAGAGCTTGGGAACGAGGGGCAACTGTATCCGCTTGTGTGCCGTCGGGTTTGTGTGCGAGGTGCAGTGCTTCGCAAAGCCAACGGGCATAAGAAAGTGGCACAGGCGTCCCGCCTGTGCAAATCACAGCCGAGACGGCTGTGCCACACTCCCTTAGAGAGATCCCATTGCCCATGCTTCATCCCACGGGCGGATACGGCACCTTCCCGCCTCACCACTGATAATTCCACTGGACCGGCCAGTTCTTGCAATCGGCGGTGCCGTAGAACTTGCCCGTACTGCTGTCGATGATCGCCACATGATGCCGCCCCGGCTTCTCCTGATAAACCGCCCAATAACCCGTATTCGACTCCAGCCGCCCCGAATGAAAACGCTCCGACTTGGACTGGAACCACTTCAGCATGTCCTGGGCACGCACCACCCGGCCCGCACCACCCTTGCAGCGCTGGGTCACCAGGGGTGAATCCAGAAGTTCCGTATAGCCCGCCCGAATAAAGGCATCAGATAAAAAATGCGCGCAATTGTTGGATTCACGATCGCCGCCAACACAGGTTTGGGTATAGGCCTTGGCAACTTGCTTCAACGTGGGTTCATAGTCCGCCCGCGCACCACGCAGGTCACGGTCATGGTGGCTCTTGGCGCAGCCCGCGAGGGAGTTCAGCGCAACCAGAAGTATCACCACGGAAACACAACGAAGAACACGCAATTCTTTAACCTTTCCTGCCAGCAACAGACAATTATCAGTTATGTCAACCAATTATAGCAGGGTTGGTCAAAAAACATCTACCTATTGCAGAGGAGCGAAAGAACACTACCGGAGATCTGCATATACAACGTCGCCTGCGTGCGTTCGCCGAAGCACCGAGTGTGAGCTTTGCCCGCAACCTAATAAAATCGGGAGGGCTGCCACCCTCACGCGGAGGAGCGAAGCGGGGGAGCTTGCGGGTGCA
Organism: Candidatus Hydrogenedentota bacterium; assembly: GCA_024280935.1. GTDB lineage: Bacteria > Hydrogenedentota > Hydrogenedentia > Hydrogenedentales > JAEUWI01 > JAEUWI01. The sequence continues at coordinate 7,934 of JAJRPE010000425.1, read as the reverse complement.
AGTCTCCAGAATATACATTGTCCTAAAAAGAGACTGTGTAGCTTGTCGAAGCGCGTTACCAAGCCAGGCAAGGACCTCCGCAAACCCGCACCCGCAAACTTAGCCGGAAACCGGCTGCGTGTGAGGGTGGCACCCTTGGCATCTCCTTTTCAGACATCGAATAGACCAAAAAGCCCGAGAGTTGAGTGCGGCATTGAACATGTCATTAATCGTTACCAGACAAGAGCTTATAGAGATGGTCGCCTAGCGCTTCTTATCTTTTGTCGCGGTTCTCCCAGAATGAGGTACTACGCATCACGTTTTCGCACGTATTTGCTACCAGGCCCCTCCTCCAAACACGTCGTTGCGCTACTTAACATCCAAAAACTCAAAAGCGCCTATGTCGTGCGCAGCACCTTGGGGGCGCGTGTTGCCATCGTAATCGTCGCCGGGAGCATCGGTGGCCAAACCCTTGTCTATTGCCGGCGAGGTGGCCTGGAGATGGAAGTCTACCGTTGCTGTATCGACAAACAACGGATCGCCCTCGACAAAACTTGTCCCGCGCGTTTCCGAGTCTAACTCATCCCGAAAACCGCGAATCAGATTGTATTCAACGGCATAGTTGCCTGTGGGCACGTCGGGTTCCACGTTGATCTGATACATGAGATTGTCGCTGCAAATATTGTTTCGCACGACAACGTTCTGCGCTTCTGGATTGTCGTGGAGTATGGCCCCGCCCCAAGCGCTGCCGTAGCAATTGTTACTGCCGTTTTTGTAGATGGTGTTATTGACGATATAGAGGTTCTTCATGGGATGGATGGGCTGTTCGCCGTCGCGAACAATCGAAATGCCGTTACAACCGGCATTGTAGATGATGTTGTTAAAGACGCGTATGTTTTCCAGGAGCCCGCCCTGCTCCGAGGCAAGCGTCACGCCGTCCGCGCTTTGGATGTCATGAATAAGGTTCTGGTAAACATCGATATTGAACGTGTGCTTGTCCCACGCCTCGATATAGATGCCAAGCCGGTTGTTCATATCGTAGACGTGGTTATGATGAACCAAGCCGTTAGACGAGCCGTCCTTGAGGTCAATGCCTTCTCCACCGATGGTTCCAGGCCCGTTGTTATGGACCGTATTGTAACTTACCTCGAATATGTCGGTCGTCGCCACAGTGATGCATTCCTGTTCACCGTCGTTGCACGCCAGTTCGACTTCGTTGCCTTTCACGGTGACATCGGTGCAGTTCCAAACGCCGATGCCCGATCCCACCGTATTGTACGTCGTATTGTTCTCGATGAAAATGTGGCTCGAACGCTCGACCAGGATGCCGCCGTCATTGTTGCTTGGCCCTGCATTGGTAACCCGAAGACCGGAAACGCGAATATACTCACGCGCCACTATCTTCACAAGCCCGTCCAACTCGTCGGGCAACAGCGTGATCCCCGTGCCGTCAATCGTCACGGCGTCTCCAGGATTGGCCGCATAGACAATATAATTGTCTGCGGTGCCCGAGTTCTGCGGGATGACTTGTTCGTTGTACGTGCCGGCCATAATGTAAACCGTCTGGCCTGGCTGCAACGTATTCGCTGCCTGCTGGATGGTTTTCCAGGGTTCGGCCTGGCTGCCCGGTCCAGAATCACCACCTGAAACGCTGGACACATAAAATGTTTCACCTTCACCTTCACCTTCACCTTCACCTTCACCTTCACCTTCACCTTCGCCTTCACCCTCGCCCTCGCCCTCGCCTTCGCCTTCGCCCTCGCCCTCGCCCTCGCCCTCGCCCTCGCCCTCGCCCTCGCCCTCGCCTTCACCTTCACCCTCGCCCTCCGTTCCAGTGAAGTACGCCTGAGGTGTATTGATCATCCCCAGCGTCGTCCCAGACGAATTGTCAGGCTCTCCAAGAATGGTCTCGAATGCGATTTGCATACCATCTGGAGACCAACTGGGGGCCCCATCATAGCCGTCATAGTTGGTCGCTCGCAGCGAAGCGCCGCCTGCAACAGGCACAATGTATATATTTGCGAAATCGAGGACACCTTCATCGGAACTGTACACGAGCCACTGCCCGTTGGGTGAAAAAGAGGCATCGGTCTTATCGCCGTCGCCCGAAGTGACCTGCCGTTGGTTTGTTCCGTCCGTGGTCATAACCCAGATGTCCCACTGCCCCGCATCGAAGCGCTGGTATGTGATGAGATCGCCTTGGGGTGACCAGTTGGGCTGACGACAATCATCATTTGCGTCGGTTAAACCCGTGATTTCGGCCTTCGCGCCAATCAAGGTCTTTTCAATGATGCCATTACCCTCCACATCCAACGCATGGGTCTCAAACACCACCCATTGACCGTCTGGAGAGAAGGAAGGCTCGAAGGCCACAAAGGATTCTCGGGTGGTTACCGCTATTTCATCACCGGCCCCTCCGTCAGCGCCAATGACAAAGATTTCATCATGGGGCTCGCGGTCCGAAGTGAAAGTAATTCGACCTGTTGTTCCGTTCCAGGCGGAACCCGGGAGATTGATGTTGTTGCTCCCGTCCGATACGAGCGTACGCACCACCGCTGATTCGAGGTCAAGTATTCCGAGGTCCGCCGTACCATTCTCAGGGTTGAGGTCGTTGTTGTAGCCACCGTCGAAACGCGTGAAGAGGAGTTGCTTTCCGTCAGGGGAAAAAGCGGGGTTCTGAATACTCAGGTTTCCCGTGGCCGAAACAGGGAGTTGGACGGCCCCATCCACGCGCACTTCGCCCTCGCCACCGTTGATCGCCGCTTGCAGTTCCGTGCGAGAAAGCAGACCATCGCCGTCCGTATCCATCTGGTCCATGTAGGTCTGGGTCATGTCCTCATGACCCGCCTGCGCTTCGGAGAAACTAAGAAAACCGTCGTTGTCCGTGTCAAAGCCGTCCAGGTCATCCACAAGCGCGGTGGCCACCTCCTGCAGTGATGCCGCCGGGCCAGGGGTCGGCGGACAGCTCTGTAAGATTAGTGCTAGACAGGCTAGAGCGCTGAGAAGACAAAGGCGTTTGAACATACTGTGTTCCCCCACAGGTAGAGTTTCAAACAGGAACTTCGTTCTATACCCCCGCAGATGTAACCTGAATGTAACATAGCGTGCTAAATCTGTCAAGGCTAAACGGACAGGCTAAACGGCCAATCAGACTGAAGGGCAAAGCCCCAATGGATCGTGCCATGCGTCGTCAGTGCGCGGCGGGTGCTTCCACTTCCTCTACCGGCACAGGCGGCAACTCGTAGCAGACCGCCTCTTTGTCGTTGCGCACGAAGAGCTTGTTGTGGGCCACCACGGGATGGTTCCAGGTTCTTCCGTGGAGGGCTTGCAGCCGTGCTACAACCTCAATCCCGCCGGGGAAAGCCGGGATCAACAGCACTTCGCCCCCCTCAGTGATCGCGAGGATCATCTCCATCTCGGCAAGCAGCAAGACCTGGCCGCCGTAGCGCTCCCCCGTCCAGCGCACCTTGCCGTCGGTGGTGTCCATACACGCAATGCGGTTACCGTCATAGCCATAGCAATAGCCGTTGTAATAGACGTAGTCATTGAAATAGGGACGAAAACGTTTGCTCGTCCAGGAAGTTTTTACGGACCAGGCGCCGGATCCGCTGTCTTTGTCCACCCGGAGAAAACGGGCACCCTTGCCTTGGCCCGTGCCGCCAATCACTGTGAAGTCATCGACCACATAGGACTGGGCAACGCGGGGGTTTCCCTTGATGTTCCATTCCTGTTCCCAGAGCAGCGCCCCGGTCTTCGCATCAAAAGATTCCAGCCCATAGTTGCTGCTCATGAGCACCTGGGGTGTCTGCGCGAGCCTGGCCCATTGGGGGGAGCTATAACCATGGCCCCCCTTGCCTGCCGACCAGGCGATCTCACCGGTGTCCTGCCGGTAGGCCAAGACACTCTTGCCACCACCCGCGCCGGTGTAGGCTATCACCAAATCATCCACAAGCAACGGCGAACTGCAAAAGCCCCACGTCGGAGCCTTCTTCCCCCCATCTTTCACCAAATCGCGCTGCCAAATCGTCTTGCCGGTGGCGGCATCAATGCACTGCAAGATCCCCGTCGCGCCCTGGGTGTAGAGTCTGCCCTTCTGGAAGGTCGGTGTTGCCCGGGGGCCATCGCCCATGCGTTCCACGAAACGAACGTCGACCGTGTTGCTCCATACTTGTTCGCCGGTGGCTGTTTCGTAGCACACCACCGCTTCCTGCGCTCCACGCTGCTCCTGGGTGAAGAAATAGTCCCCCACCACCGCGAAAGAGGACCAACCCGGCCCAACGGAACGCCGCCATAGTTCTTTGGGCGGATGGGCCGCCCAGTCGGTTCCAAAGCGAGATACGAGGTTCCGGCTGTCCCGCGTGGCACCACGAAAACCGGGCCAATCCTCGGGCGCTGCTTCTGTGAGCACCGCCGCAACTTTGTTCTCCACAGAGGCGATCTCTTTCTCACCGCTCCAACGCCACGCCAGGAACGGGGCCATGTTGCCATCGACCCCGGCCACCCGCATCAGACAGAAGGCGGCCATACAAAGCAGCAGTCCCCCCGCCAACCCTTTCCGTCGAAGTTTCCAATGCATGCCACCCGTCACCGCCGCCACCAAGACCACCGATGTGGTCACCACAGGCAGAAGGTAAACGAGGAAGAAAACATCCATAGGCAGGGCCGTAAGCAGCGGAACGGCCACCGCAGCCACAGCAAGCAGCAACCCGGCAAAACGGTCACGCAGTGGGACGGTGCGGGACAGCATCCACCAACCCACCAACAGCAACGTCGCCAAAATGGGTGCTCCAGCAATACCGATGTAGGTGCGCGTGGGCGTGGTGCTGGTCTTGAGGAAATAGAAGATGAGCGCCACCTGCGCCACGGCCACCACGACGGGAAAGGCAATGGACAACCGGGGCGCTACGGGCTGCTTGGGCTCTTCCGGGGTGGTCGGCAGACCATCCGCCGCCGCCCCCCCATCCACCGCCGGTATCGTGGACCCGTCTTCCAGCGTCTCTTCTTCCGAATTGTTCGTCTCGCTATTCTCATCGGTCATTGCCAAATGGCCTCCTTTCGGGGTATTGCCTGAAGTGGCAGGGCCACAACCAATTTACATGGTTCTGAGTAACCCGCGCCATAGAAAATTCTTGTTTTTCACAGCGCATCTTGCAGAACAAGGCACCAATAAGGCCCATAGTAAGAGCATTCATCATCGGGTATCAAACGGTGTCACGTTACCTCTCGCTTACTTTTTCTGTAAGCGTTCAGGGGATGGATACCCCCTGCAATAAGAAACAAGCTCCGGGTGTCACGGATAGGCCTCTCAGGGCTTACCCGTGCGGAAACATGGGAGCGGCCAAAAAGCTTTCTCTTTGTTCGACGAACATGTCGTTCAAGCACGGGCAAGGGCTATCGCCCCTTGTCCGTGGCACCCGCCGGTCTTTTTGTTGATTATAAGGTGTCCGTGTCGTGAACGGTTACTTCTTCTCATTGTAGATCGCGTGATACCCCTCCATGTCCTCCAGGCGCAGCAACACGAGATATTCAATCGTGAAAACATCCTCGGTAAAATCGACGGATCGCATGGCGGGTGTGCGGATGTCCAGCTTCTCGAAACGCAGGGTATGGGTACCCGCCTCCAGGTCGTGGAGGTCAAAATTGTGCCAGGTAAAGCCCCCGTCGGCCACGGCCATGTCCACGGGCAAACCAATCTTCTTCCCGTCGAGGACTGGCTGAAAGACAGCACTGAAGGGATTGTCGTTGAAGAGACCGCTAATCTGATAGCGTCCCGCCTTGTCCACAGTAAAATCAAATTCAATGAAGCCTTCCGGTCCCTTCGTCAGGTATTGCACCCCCACATGGGAAGGCAACACCCGCGAATCCGGGTCGGTACGGCGGGTCAGCTTGCCCACGGGCAACACGCGGTAGGGCGCAATGCGCTTTTCCGCAGGCGGGAGCGCTTCCGCGATGGTTACGGGCGGGTATTGGTACCAGAAGGCCACGGAGCTCACCCAATCGGGCCGCTCGCCGGAACTCCCCAGATTGGCCTTATCAATGGGGACGGTGTCATCCATAACGCTGCCCCGATGTTCGATGGTGAAGCGTAGCGACTCCTTGAAGGCGATGGGATCCATAAGGTGCCAGCGGTAGGCGGTCACCCGGTCTCCCGGATGGGCGCCTTCGTAAAGAGTAACGCCATGAAAGGGTGTCGAGAATTCGCGAAAGCCCCAGGCATCATTAAAATAATCCTCGGTGCCCGTCCCCTTCAACTGGGGTGTCTCGGATCCGTCGATATAGATAAAGTCGTCGCCCTCGCCGAACCAGCCCAATTCCACCTGCTGCGCCGAATAGACCGTGCCCACATAATGGCCCGTTCCCTTGGTTTCCAGGATGGTGTAATGGCCCTTCTCTGCAGGCATGGATTGCTTGTACTTCGCATGGAAATACATCGTGTCTTCCGGCAAGCTCTCGTGTTTCTGCCAATCCAGATAGTAATAGAAATCCGGCACGGGGTACAGCGCGGACTCATTCGTCACCGTCACCTTGATGTGCTTGCGAAAAGGCATGCGCCAGTAACAGGTCCGAGCCAGTCCCTTCGCCGACACCGATACCGGCAGGGAGGTAAAGATCTTGTTGGCACCATGGCCCACGCCGAAGAAATCGCCCAACGGGGCCTGGACGCTCGGTTCCTCATTGCCGTCGTAGTAAATGCGCAATACCACCGAGCGTCCCGCAAAAGGGTCGAAGGCCGCGATGGTGTTCCAGAAGTGGGTGATGATACCCGGCCCATCCGCATCCAGCAGCACCAGCGTGTCCCCCGGCATAATGGGCCGCGAATCCCCATTGCCACTCATATCCTCTTCCGAGCTACTCGACCGCATGGAGGTAAAGTCTTGCCGTTGTGTTATCCCGTCCAGAACCCCGCCAAAGGGGGTTCCCGCCATCACCGGCGCAACAACAACCATCAACAACACCCACGAAAGACAACGTCCCATCATGCGAAAAACTCCTTTATCGTATCCAGTTACTGCGTAGCGTACACCCCGCAGCCCAGTCTAGTGTACCCGCCAACGACATCGCAAGGCGGAAAATAGGCCGACGAATACACGAAGGTGGGACTTAAAAAACGAGTAATAGGTTTTCAGTCGCTTGTCGACTGAAAAAACCGTTGGATAAATGCGAGGCGTTGAAACGGCTGCTATGAACCTCAGTCGTGCCGCGCGATCCCCAAAAGGCGAGTTTCAACGAGTCCTGACGGGTTCGTGCGCTAGCATGAAGAAATACGTGCCTGGGGCCAAAAAGACAGGGCTGCGGCGACCGCCTGATATTCTATCGATGTATCACGGGCTGTTGCGCCAAGCGCACGAACTCTCGTGCCTCGGGATCGCGCGGCACGCCCGGCAAGATCGATGCGTGCCCAACGCCGACAAGTCTTATGCCGCACTATGCGGCGAAGCCGTTTAGCTCAGCGCTGTGGACAATGTGGACTTGGCGGACACTGTGGACGAGACAGAATCTTTCGGCGGGTATTATCCACTCCGCCCACAATGTCCACCGCGCGTCTTTCCATCTATGCTACGATGACTCCGGCCCGTGTACGTGGCCGGTGGCCGTGAAGTACACAAAGACCTCTTATGCAAGTGCTCCGTGAACCCTTATGATTCTGGCCAAATTAAAACAGTCAAGTTTTCAGGCGTACGGGGCATTGATGCAAGAAAGTGTTGTGCGAGATTATTCTCAATCCCTACCTGGAGTATTCTGGGTTCGGCCTGAAAGGCCTTAACAGGTTAGCCCAGGGCAACGCCCTGGGAAGAAAGAACACCACAAAGAAAGCCCTTCGGGGTGCGTGAGCCGCAGTGGCTCGAAACTTAGTCAACCATTAAGAACGAAACGGTAAGGCAACTCTGGAGGGAGGTGAAGAAGGAAACATTGCCAAAGCCTACCTGTGCGGGTCCGCGCCCGTACAGAACTTC
>JAJRPE010000424.1 GCA_024280935.1 Candidatus Hydrogenedentota bacterium | reverse complement strand
CACCTTCACCTTCACCTTCACCTTCACCTTCACCTTCACCTTCACCTTCACCTTCACCTTCACCTTCACCTTCACCTTCACCTTCACCCTCTCCCTCACCTTCACCGCTATTTGGCGAGGTTACCGAAATGTAATTTGTCGCGGTTACTTCGTCTTCTTCGCCATCTTGAGAAACGATGCTCAGGGATACGGTAAATTCCCCTGCTTCCTGGAAAGTATGGCTGGGACTCTGGGTTGTGCTGCTTTGGCCGTCCCCAAAGTTCCAGAGCCAGGAGGCGATGGTTGTTCCCTGGACACTGGACAGGTCGATAAACTGTACGAGCAGCGGGGCGGTACCGCTGGTTAGGTCTGCGCCAAATACTGCCTGGAGCGATTCTCCTTCACCCTCTCCTTCCCCTGCGGGAATATCAAAAGCGCCAAAGACTGAGAGGGCGCTTAGACTCATGCGCACAATTCCATCTTCCACAGTGGTATTCGCGATCCTCGCCGGTGCCCAGACCCCGTCCTCGGCTTAAATTTGAATACCATTCGTCCCATCACCGCTTACAAAGGTCGGGTGTTCATACAAAGAGTTTCCGGCCAACGCGCTGGCCCCAGTTCCGGTGATTTCAAGTATGATCGGGTCAGTGAAAATCCGGCTGTTATCGATCTCGTCAAAATTCGTACCGGCATCGTTGCTCACCAGGACGCTGATCTCAACGACCGGTACCCCGGATAGGGCCGTCCCGGGCGCCGCAGCCAGCATGGCTGCTTCGTCGTCACCAAGCAAAGTAGCTACATCGGAAGCAACGGCAACGACGAGTACACCAGTCTCTCCGGCCTGAAGAAGATCCCGTGCAACGCTTACCTGTACGCTGGAATCAAGATCATCGCCTGCCTGCAATACCAAGGACAGGAACGCGTCTGATTCTTCCGCCGAGCCTTCCCAGCGTAACGCCCCTACATTTCGGGTATTGCTTTCCGGCCCAGCGCTTACCGAGGCCAGCCATAAATCACCGTCGGTGGAAAGAACGGCGAAGGGATTGTTTGGAAGGCCATTACCGAGGGTGTCGTCCCCTGACTGCGCTTCGGACACCGTAAAGGTCGCGGTTTCCGCTACCGTGGTGCCGGGGTTCAACATGCCTGTGGCAATCGCGGTCACCGTGTGATTGCCGGGAGCCAATTGGGCATAGTCGCCACCGACAACGGTATAGGGCGCAGTATCCGAGGTGCCGACTTCTTCCCCATTCAGGCTGTACGCCACACTATCTGTGTCGGAAGAACAATCCATCTCGCTGGAGAAAACCATGGGCGATGCCGTCAGATCGCCACCGATGACGATCTGTGTGCCGTCCTGTGGTTGCGTCAGGGCGATGCTGCTTACGTTGCAGGGTCCCGTGACGGTGATCAGTCCGCTCTGAACTTCCGTGTCCTCGCCATCGGCAGAGACCACGCGAAGACTTACGGTGTAGGTACCTGCTTCCTGATAGGTATAGCGGAAGTCGGAACTCTCGCTGGTTCCGCCATCGCCGAAATCCCATTCCCAGCTAACCAACGCAGAAGAGCCAGCCGTTGACGTGTCACGGAAGGTGACGGAGAAGGGGGCATCTCCAGAGGTGGCGCTTACGGTAAACGAGGCCACCGGTGGCGTTATTGAAGTCGTGTCCGGGCAACCGGATAACAGTGTCCACAAGCAAATCGTAAACAGGAAAACAAAGATGCTATTACGGTACGACATGAACGGTATTCCTCCACAGGACATCGTGGTTAGCAATGAGGTACTCAGGTACAGCCCAGAGGAGTGCGTTCGTCTCGTCCCAGTAAAACCGCCCAAGTTCGCTTATAGTAATGAGTCACCCTTCTATTTGCAAGCCAACCCGTATAACCGTTAAACCCGTTTGGCCCATGTTTTCTCCGCTGTGCTATACTTTCCGCGCTCCCTTATGGCGGAGGGCGCACGCACCCCGACTGATGGACTCGCAGCTGCGGGGACGCGCTGCCCCTTCACGCTATCGGCTCAGGCGGCAGAATCCGTGCGCGAATCGAATCCCACCAAACAGGTTATACCACATGCAGCGAGATTTTGAAGTCATTGTCATTGGCGCCGGTCATGCCGGTATTGAGGCTGCGCTGGGTTGTGCCCGCTTGGGCCACCATACCCTCCTGGCGACGATGAAACTGGATGACATCGGGAAGATGCCCTGCAATCCGGCCATTGGCGGCATTGCCAAGGGCCAGTTGGTCCGCGAAATCGACGCTCTCGGCGGCGAAATGGGGCGCTGCATTGACCGGACGGGCATCCAGTTCAAAATGCTGAACCGTTCCAAGGGACCGGCGGTTCATTCGCCGCGCGCCCAGGCGGACCGCTTCCAGTATCAGTTCGACATGAAATATGTCTGCGAAAGCCAGTCCAACCTCTCCCTCAAGCAGGTGGAGGTGGACGACATCATTGTCCATGATGGCGCGGTGTGCGGCATCCGCACCGGGGTGGGCGAAGATATTACGGCCCACGCGGTCATTGTCTGCACGGGCACCTTCCTGGGCGGGCGGCTTCATTTTGGCATGACCACCATTGAGGGTGGCCGGGGTGGCGATAAACCGGCCAATAACCTGAGCCTGACTTACGCCAAGATGGGCATCGAAACAGGCCGGATGAAGACGGGGACCGTGCCGCGCATTCACAAACGGAGCATGGACACAAGCCAGATGGAGGAGCAAAAGGGCGATGATGATCCGCGCCCCTTTTCCTTCACGACGCCCATCGATGGATTCAACCCCAATCGGACTTCGTGCTGGCTGTGTTACACGGGCAAGGCGACCCACGATGTAATTCGCGCCAATCTGGACAAGTCTCCCCTCTACTCCGGCAAGATCGAGGGCATCGGACCGCGCTATTGTCCGAGCATCGAAGACAAGGTCATGCGCTTCCCGGAGAAGAACGAGCACCGCATATTTCTTGAGCCAGAAGGCCTCATGACCAACGAGGTCTACGTGAACGGCCTGAGCACCAGCCTGTCGGAGGAGGTTCAACTTGAGTTTCTCCGCAGTGTGCCGGGGCTGGAAGAAGCAGAGATTATCCGGCCGGGCTATGCGGTGGAATATGATTTTGTCCCCCCCACCCAGTTGAAGCCCACCCTGGAGACCAAGAAAATAAAGGGCCTCTACCATGCGGGCCAGATTAACGGCACCTCCGGCTACGAGGAGGCCGCCGCCCAGGGACTCATGGCCGCGCTGAATATTTCGCGGGTGCTGCGTAAGGAAGAACCCCTCTTTATTGGCCGCGACGAAGGCTACATAGGGGTGATGATCGACGACATCGTAACCCGTGGCGTCATTGAGCCGTACCGCTTGTTCACCTCGCGCGCGGAGTTCCGCCTGCACTTGCGCCATGACAATGCCGACCTGCGATTGGCGAAGTACGGCTTTGGGAACGACGAAATCCTTAACAAGATGCGCGACCGGGAGCTTCACATCGCTGCGGAATTGAAACGCCTCGACAAGACCCAGGTGAATGCGTCAGTGGAGACGAACCAAGTTCTCGAAGCCAATGGTGGCTCCCCCATCAAACAGTCCGCCCCGGCCAGCCAACTCCTGCGCCGACCCGGAATGACCCTGGACGCCCTCTATGCCCTGTGCCCGCCGGGAACACCCCTGGGCTTCGAGGCGCGGGAACAGGTGGAGATTCGGACCAAGTACCAAGGCTACATTGATCGTTCCTTGCGTGATATTGAACGCTTCAAGAAGGCGGAGCACTGCCACATCCCCGAAACGCTGGATTACGAAGCTATTCCCGGCATACCCCGAGAGTGCAAGGACCGTCTGAAGGATATTCGCCCGGTGAATTTCGGCCAGGCCGCCCGAATCTCCGGCGTTCGCGCTGCGGACATCGCGGTGCTCCATATCTATGTGGAAAAACACCGGCGTGCCCAAACGGCCTGAAGTGGCCAAAAATTTTCGTGCCTGAAGGTTTTTCGGTAGCTTTCGGATCGAAAAATTCCGGCGGATTTTACAGATTCGAAATTTTCAGGTACACTTCCTCCGCATGGGGAATGGAGGTAGCATATTATGGTATTACTAGACACCGCACAGATAGTACGAGAAGGACAGTTTAAGAGCACATCCGCCGTTCAGGTCTTCTGGTTAACCCGTTTCAAAGGCTGCAAGGTCATTAACACCCTGCATACGCCGAAACGCAATTTTATCGGCAACGTGACCACGAGCAAGGTGTGGATTATGGAGTCACCCCAAGACGGGGCACCCGCGCCATAAACCAACAAGATTTCCGTTGCTCTAATCCAAATCAGCCATCGTTTCCGCGATGGCTTTTCTCATTTGCTGGATCGCCGCGAAGCGTTTGTCGGCCAAAAGGCGCACCGCCGGGATTCCCCCTTTGCCGGGAACCGTGCCATCGTCGTCCAGCCCGCAAAAGGCGGCAATAGACGATGCCCCGTCTTGGAGCAGAGATTCCGCACGGGCTACCGCCTTGGGGTTCTTTCCGGCGGCCTTGGCAGTCTTTGTTGCCTCCCGAAGGGCGTAGAGCATGGCGAAATCTTCCACCCCATCCCGCACCCCTTCCCAGCGCTTGCTGGCCACCACCCCATCGCCCTGGTAGGTCATAAGGTAATCGAGCGTATTCTGTGGCCGGTACCACGGGTCCGCGCCAGAGGTACAATAAGACCAGAAACCAATGCCCGTGAGATTGTGGTGCCAGGCGAGCCAGGCTTGTCCACGATAGTAGCCCAGCGGCGACTGGTGTTTGGCGTTCCCTAAGCATTCGTAGTTCCACATGATGGCACCCGTCTTGTGCATGATTTCCATTTTCTCCGCACCGACATCAAGCATGAATCCAACGCGGTTCGGACACCAGATATCGACGTAGGGCGTCATTTCGTGGAGTTCTTCTTCGGTAATTCGCGCAACAGGGTCGGTATACATGAGCACCTTCGGATCGGCGGCGCGGGTCAACTTGGCGTTGTGCAGATAGCGCTCCACCAGGCCATCATTCAGGCCCGGTTCATCGACCGGATACATGGCGAACTGGTCGTAGCCAATACCCATTTCCTTCAGGTGCTTCACCCAGGCGCGCACGTAGTGAACGTAGGCTTTTTTGTAGGCCGCGCTGTCCATGGGGGCCTTCGTGGTGATGGGGTTGCTGTTCTGGTAAAGGAACATCCCGTGGGGGCCGTACTTGGCAGCGAACTCATCATGGGCCGTGTAGTCAATCTCACCCACGAGATTGCCCGCTTCATCGTAGGTCGCCTTGGGCAAAAAGGTCGATACGAAGACGTTGTTGCCGTGGGCGGCCCGCTCGGCGATGCTCTCCGCTTCGTGATACTTCAATCGCGAGCTATGGACATAGCCCCAGTTGCAATGCTTCAGCACGTTGGTGTCCGCCAATGCCGTCTCAAAGACCTCGATCCGAATCGGAATATCGTAGGAAACAGACTCCACTTCCAAGCTGCGCAGATGTACTTTTGATTTCCAAATACCGGGTGCGAGCGTCTTGGTGTCGAGGGTGAGCCAAAGTTGACGGCCCTCCCAACCGGGCAAGGTTAACACGTAGCCCTGGTTCATGGTCGGCAGGGCATCCGCCGACTTATCCAGTGTCTGGGTTGGGATGTCGAGTACTTCATGGAGCGTGACGATGGTCGCCGCCCGTGTCGCCGTTTTCTCTTCCTCCCCCATCAACACAAAATCATCCAGTTCAACGCGGGTACTAAGGCTATGGGGGGCCCAATTGACGATAGTCAGGGCAGCGGACTCTGTTTCCCCCTGAAACGCGCTCACTTCAATGCGCGAATTCTCCATTCGGTCTTCCACAACCTCGTCCAGCCCGCCAAAAGGTGCCCAGGGGTTTGATGCCGCGAGCTGGAGGGGCCAATCCCCTTCCGCCTGATGGCTGAGGGCAGCCTGGGTCAGTGTGTTGAGACGGCCAAAGCGATTAAGATCGGTGCGAAGCGCATCGCGCAATTCCCGCCGGTTTACGTCGGTCAGGGTTCCGGCAACAGCCGCTTTGGCGGTGTGTAGAGGCCATCGTGTCTTGGCGGCAGCGACTTCCCCCAGGAGTGCGTAGGCTTTTGGGAGCAGAAGGGCCTGTGCCTTCACATCAGCCAAGAGTGTTTTCAGGTCATCCAGTTCCTTTTGAAAAGGCACCACGTAGGCCTCGCCTACCCGCTGGGCCACCAGCGTATCCCCGGCATAAACCCGGCACGAAACTTTGAGCGAGGACGGCCCCGTCATGGCGATGCTATAGTTCGCCTCCACCGAAAACTGGGCTTCGTTGTGATTCTCCGAGACGAGTTTCGGCTTCCTGGCACTGCGCTCGATTGTCAACTCGACACGCAGGGCGGTGGATTCCGGGTTGCTTATCTTCACACGAGCCGTATTGGCCCCAGCATAGAAATCACCATAATTGATCGACGTAATGCGCACGGGCGACTGGGCCGTTGTCGGCACAAAAGTGCCTTGCCGACGGCTGCTGAATCGGTATTCCGGCCACTGCACCTTGGCCTTGGCCTTCGCATCGGGCCAGCGATAGGCAAGAATATCACCCGTACTCGTTACGTAGAGCACAGAAGGCGTGCCATCACCTTTGAGATCGAATACTGTTGGCGAGGCGTTGGTTGTGCTGGGCATGGCCAGCGATTCTTTCAACTCGCCGGTGCCACTGAAGATATACATCTCGCCGCTGTATCCCGCGACGACCACCTCCAGCTTCCCATCGCCATCGATATCGGCGACGGCGGGCGAACGGCGAACACGCTCCCGGACGTTGGCACCCCACTGCTTCTTGCCGTCTGGCCCCAGAACCACAAAAGTGCCCGACAAATCAATGGCATAGATGTCGGCCACGCCATTCTCGTCGGCATCGGCCACGGCGATACTGCTGTCGATGGTTTTGGGCATGGCATATTTCCAAAGAATCGTGCCCGCGCCATCCACGCCGATGAGGTTATTGTCCATGCCACCAAGGATCTCGTTCTCCCCATCACCGTCAATATCAGCGATAACTGGACTCGCCCCCATACCGGAATCGGCAACACGCCACAACTCTTTGCCCTGGGCATCGAGACAGAGCATGGGAACCTTGGGACCCGCGATAATAATTACAGGCGCTTTCCCCTTACCCACGAGACCGACCGCAGGACACAACGCGTAACCGTGGGTGCCCTTGTATTGCCATACCTTCTCCCCATCATGGGAGAGACAAATTACATTGCTTTGGTCGTCTGTGGCAATAATTTCCAAATCGCCGTCACCGTCCAGGTCATAGACCGAAAGGGCCGTCTTTCCCCATTCTATCTTTCCTGGAAGGCTGTAACTCCAGATTGGGTCACCCGTCTTGCCCGACATGCAGAAGATGGTACCCGTTTGATTTACCACCAGCACCTCCGGTGTCTCATCCTCAAGCAGGTCCACCACGGTTGGCGAAATGCTGATGGGAATTTGCACGCCCCGCATCCACACTTGCCGCCCCTTGTGATCCACCACCAACGTGCTTCCCGCCGTGGTTGTCATAACCAGTTCGGCAATGCCATCGCCATCCATATCGGCCACCGCCGGCGAGGAGTCCACCTGGCCCAGCGGTGGCTTGAATCGCCATTGCACCTCGCGCGCATGAAGAGGCAGTGCGGATAGAAGAAGGCAAACGATTAGCGCGGCATTTCGGAGGGTGTTCATAAGGCGGGTTCCCAAGGTATGTTCGTTCAGATTCGATTGCCAACGGGGATGCAGGAAGCCTCCGTTGCTCCGCGACAATACGCATACATCATAGAAATTCGATCACGCTGCTGTCAATTGTTGTACTGTCAATTGTTGTGTCTGTATTTTCTCCAGGATCTGGTTGAGGAAACGGCGGCGGCCCCTCAAGTGTGACTATTTTGCGCAAGGACAGCGGGGTACTGCGCAATTCTTGCGCGATATCGGCAGTATTCAGCGTCACGGGGCACCCGATTTCTGGCACACAAGTTGCGCCTATTCGCTGAAGTTAACACGCCTCCCTGCGGCACAGTCCCCAATAGGGCGCGTGCCCAGCGTCGCAGAATTAGGTACCCCTGGAAGGCAACAGAAAAGGATTAGCAAAATGATACGAGTTGTCACGACAGCGTTTCTATTGCTGATAAATATTGCCGTCTGGCTGGGGCTTTCGGAATCCCTCATGGGTTGCGCCATCGCCACCTTTGATCCCGCTCCGCAAGTCAGTCAGGCCGAAGAATACGAAACGATGGGTGACTATAACGCGGCATTGAAGGCGTTTCAGGCCCTGGTCGAAACGACTCCGGAAAGCGCATCCTACCGTTATGAATACGGGTTCTTCTGCTACATACATCGGGACTACCTGCTTCAGGAAGCCGGATGGTCGAAGGAAAACCTTATTGACACGGTTAAGGAACAGCTATACCGAGCGCACAGCCTCGCGAAGAACGATGTCTCCATAGCGTATCGCTATGCCCTTATCCTCATGGATGACGAATTTTTTGGTGACCGTGTTTCTGGAGAAGAAGTGATTGATGCCTGGAAATCGGCACTGACCGCGATTGAAGAAGAACACAAACAGATGCCAGGCTGGTATGCCTATCCAGGCAATGTGGCCGGTGCGCTGTACCAACTGGCCCGTATTGAGTCCCGCTTCGACCACGTGGGCGCAGCCCGCGCCTACGTAGAGCAGGCCCGATCCATTGCTCCCAACACCCCGATTCCCGAATCACTGAGCGACCAGTTTTCTTAGCCGACCGTTGCAACGGGCTATTGGACTTCCACTTACTCCTGAGCGTAAATTTCGACCTGATGGCGGACGATTTCCCCCTCAAACATGTAGATGACATCCTCGGCAATATTGGTGGCGAGGTCGGCGATACGCTCCAGGTGACGCGAGATGCTGAGTAAATGGATGAGCACTTCAAGCTGCGCCGGATTTCTGCGAATCGCGGCCTGCACTTGGATGTACATTTCGCGATTCATCTCATCCACCTCGTCGTCAGCTGTGCATACGGCCCGGGCAAGCGCCGTATTCTGATGCACGAGTGAATCCAGGCTGTTCCTGAGCATCCACTGCGCCTTGGCGGTCATCGTCTCGAAGTCCAGCGCCACGCCAACAGGCGGATATTGCGACAAGAAAATTGTGCGTTCGGCGATATTCACCGACAAGTCGCCTACACGCTCCAAATCGTTGTTTATCTTGAGTGTCGCCACGATGAAGCGAAGATCAATGGCGACAGGCTGATGAAGCGCCAGTATCTTCAGGCACTCCTCTTCCAGCTCCACTTCAAGGTCGTCGATCACTTTGTCCAATTGAATGACCATCTCCGCCTGATCGCGATTTCGCAGGCTTAACGCCTCCACGGCATCTCGAAGGCTTTCTTCCACGCGCGTGCCCAGACACAGGAGGTGAGTCTTGAGTTGCTCAATGGCTCGTTGTAAATGACGCGGCATAGTAATAAACCTTTATCAGCCAAAACGGCCGGTGATATAATCTTCTGTTTTGGGGTCGCACGGGGTCGTGAAAAGCCGCTGCGTGTTACCAAACTCGACCAGGGTTCCGTTCAACAAAAAACCCGTATTATTGGAGACACGGGCAGCCTGTTGCATATTGTGGGTCACGATAATGATGGTATAGTTTTTTCTCAATTCGTCGACCAGGTCCTCAATGCGCGACGTGGCAATCGGATCGAGAGCCGAGGTCGGCTCGTCCATCAGGAGAATTTCTGGATCAACCGCAAGTGCGCGGGCAATACACAGCCGCTGTTGCTGCCCACCGGACAACGCCATAGCATTGTCGGTGAGGCGATCTTTGACTTCCTCCCAGAGGGCAGCCCGTTGCAGACTTTTCTCGACGACTTCGCCCAATGCGCTCCGTTCGCGAGCACCATGAACACGGGGTCCATAGGCCACATTTTCAAAGATAGATTTTGGAAAGGGGTTGGGTTTTTGAAACACCATGCCAATGCTTTTCCGGAGGCGCACGAGATCGACCTCCTGGAGAAGCACGTTCTTCCCATCAATATCGACAATTCCCTCAGCACGATAGCAGTCAATGAGATCGTTCATGCGGTTGAGGCAGCGGAGCAGGGTCGATTTGCCACAACCGGATGGCCCGATGAGCGCCGTTACCTGGTGCTTCGGGATATCCATGGACACGTCATGGACGGCCCGCGTATCTCCATAGTAGACATTCAGTCCTTGAATGGAGACTTTTACCGTCCCCGGCGGCGACACTGGCGCGTCGGCGGTAGACCTGTCAATGGCGGTTGTAGCTACCATGCGTGTTTCTTTCTGAATTTTCGACGCAAGAAAATTGCAAGCCCGTTGAGACCGAGCACAAGTAAGAGCAGCACCAGCGCCGTACCATATTGAAGCGGGCGCACCTTTTCGATATCAGGGTGCTGGGTGGCCAATACGTACAGGTGATAAGGCAACGCCATCACCTGGTCAAATATTGAGTGGGGAAGCCTGGGAAGATAGAACGCCGCTACTGTCAACAAAATCGGTGCCGTTTCGCCCGCTGCCCGCCCAACACATAGAATGGTGCCCGTAATCATCCCCGGCAACGCACAGGGCAAGATATTTCGTGAAATGGTCTGCCATTTTGTGGCACCGAGGGCCAGGCTTCCTTCTCGAAAGGTCTGCGGAACCGCCCGCAGGGCTTCTTCGCTCACAACGATAATGGTCGGAAGTATCATGCAAGCCAATGTCAAACTCCCCGCGAGAATGGAGGAGCCCAAATTGAGGAACAAGACGAACACCCCGAGTCCGAAGAGTCCAAAAACTATTGAGGGGATACCGGCAAGAGTGATTATCGCCAAGCGCATTGCATTCAGAAACTTACCCGGCTTAGAATATTCTGACAAATAGATTGCGCACGACACACCGAGTGGAAAGGCCAGCGAAATCGTGCCACCGACCAAGCACAAAGTGCCAACAATGGCGGGAAAGATCCCTCCTTCACTCCCCCCTCTCCGGGGGAAGCTGGAAACGAACTCCCAATTCAAAACGGGAAGACCGTTCCAAATAATATCGATTACAATGTACCCGACACACGCTACGATGCTGTAGGTCAGCACGCGCAAGAAATATACCATGAGCGAACGATGTGCTCGCACACGCCCCGTTGAAACGGGATTACCTTGGCTGGGATCTGTCGAATCTCGTTTGGACGGCGCGTAACCCATTACGAACGTGACCTTCTTGATGCTTTCAGAGCGATTGCATTGAGCAAAAAGGTCGAAACCATGAGTATGGCACCCAGCACAAAGAGGGCGTGATAGTGCGTGCTTCCGAAGGGAACTTCGCCCATTTCAGCCGCAATGGTTGCGGTAACTGTGCGGACCGATTGCATGGGAGAAAAGGAGAGTTGAGCGGCGTTCCCGGTGACCATCAACACGGCCATGGTCTCCCCAACGACCCGTCCAACACCCAACATCGCTCCCGCGATAATCCCGGGCAGCGCAGCGGGCACCAAAACCTTCAGGATGGTTGTAATTTCACTGGCTCCCAACGCCAGGGAGGCCTCCTTATAGGCTTGCGGAACACTTCGAATGGCATCATCCGAGATCGATGTGACGGTGGGCAGGGCCATCAGTGCAAGAATAATGGCCCCACTAACGGCATTGAGTCCACTTTGCAAATGGAAGATCTCCTGTACCATGGGTACCACAACCACCAGACCAAAAAAGCCAAGTACTACCGATGGAATTCCGGCAAGGATTTCGATAATCGGCTTGAGGAATTCCCGTTCCCACGGTGTCGCCAGCTCGGCGATATAGATCGCGCAACCAACCCCGGCGGGAACGGCCATGAGTGAAGCCATACCCGTAACAAGAAGCGAACCTGTTACTAACGGAATGATTCCAAAACTCTCTTTCTGAAACGACACGGGCATCCACCGTGTTGTCAACAGGGTAGTCACTGCCGAATCAGAGAAGAATGGTATCGATTCCTTTATCAAAAAGAGAAAGATAAGGAGCACGATAAAGATGCTGGCGGACGATGCCGCCAGCAACAATGCCTTAATGATAGCGTCGCTACCAGTCTTGGACAAACGGATCACTTGGCACCGTTTTCAACGGGCACGTAACCCGCCTCTGATACGATATGCTGCCCATCCGGCCCGAGACAAAATTTCACAAAGTCACGAACCGATTGGCTGCCATTCTTCTTCATGTAGAGATGAAGCGGGCGTGCTATCGCATAGGAGCCAGATTTCACAGACTCCACCGTTGGCGCTATCGGGTCACCTGCGTCACCATCCTTAACCGCGATGGCTCTTACCTGGTCCCCCGCCCCCGTGAGATAGCCCAGGCCTACGTAGCCAATCGACCCTTTTTCCGTAGTTACAGCCTGAATCACGCCGGAGGTGGCGGGCATAAGGCGGGCCGATGATGCGTAGTCCCGTTTTCCAAGCACACGTTTCTGAACGAACACGTAAGTGCCCGAACTCGATTCACGAGAGAGTAAAGCGATGGACTCATCAGGGCCGCCCACTTCCGACCAGTTGGTCGTCTTCCCCGCAAAAATATCGCCAAGCTGTTTAATGGTCAATTCGTTGACCGAGTTTGCGGGATTCACCACCATAGCGATACCATCCCGTGCCACCACGATCTCTTCAATTTCCATCCCCTGTTTCTCCGCGAGATCATGCTCCTTTTGCTTCATCGACCGCGAAGCCATCGCGATATCGGTCGTCCCATTAAGAAGGGCTGCTATTCCAGTGCCCGAACCGCCTCCCGTCACGGACAGGTCAGCGTCAGGATTGTCCTTCATATAGGCCTCCGCCCAATCGCTCACCAAATGGACCATGGTGTCCGAACCCTTGATCGACAGATAACTGGAGCTTTCCGTGCTTGGTCCGTCGTTCGGCTTTGAACATGCACTCAATGCTGTAGCGGTCAACAGGACGGCCAATAAATTCCATACGTTCTTCGACATTTATTTTCTCCTTTGTCGACACTGAGCCGACGTTGTTGAAGTGTAGTCTGTGTGTGTTAGCGTAATGTTAGGCAATTGTCAGAAGGCCATAAGAGCCTTATTTTTCTGTCACCACGTCAACTGAAACCGACCTTGGACTATATTTAAGTCGTTGTCGATAGAATTCGTAACATTCTCAACCTCCGCACGCGTGTAATTAAGCATGATTCGCATATTTTGATTAAGGTACCAATTGACTCCAACGGTGATGTTGTCTTCCTCACCACCCTGGAAATACCCGTTGTTCAAGTCAATCGTTGAATAGCGCAAGACGAGTTCCCACGCGCCAGGCCCGCCCTCTTTCCCAAAATTAAAGTTTCTACGCGGGGATACGCTGCCAAAGACACCCGCACTTGATTTGTAGCGTTTGTGTTCGCCCGTCAAAAACCAACTGCCTTCAACGTAGTACCCATCAAAATTGGCCCTTTTCTGTTTCCGAAATCCGTAGCGACCCGAAGTTTTCGTATCCAACTCGGAGCGAATATACTCACCAGAAATGTTGAATGGTCCAAGCACGACCGCCCCTTCGAGTCCCAATAGGAGGATATCATCGGCCAGTATATCCTCCGGTGTTCCGTCCCCGTTGCGATCTGTGCGCGTGTCCACATAGCGCCCCACACCGCCCGCGTGGGCCTCTGGTCGAGACCGGTACCGCACCGTACCATGGCTGTCTCGGTAGGAGACTGCCGCACCAAGGTGAAGGTATCGGTCACCCGCTTCATTAAGCCAGGGTCGTCCTGCGATGCGTGCGGTATAGGCCCAATTTTCCTCACGCTGATTATCGTCCCCAAAACCACCCACATCCTTAAACACCCCACCGGCGAGCACGATCCGATCATTCAGAAAGGTATTCGTCCACAGCAGGCCGGTGTTGCGACTGGGGGCAAAAGCGTTGGGCAAGGCACGCTCCATAAACGAAATATTGTTGCTGCTCGCGAGTTCGTTAAAGCCAAAGGGCTCTTTCATATGCCCGACGCGAAAGGTGCCAAACTTGGGGTGGGTAGCCCCAATATAGACATCCTTAAAGTCCACATCGCCATCCGCAAAGTCGTACTGCGCCTTGAAGTGAAAATCATGGTAGATGCTTCCCCGCAACGCGATACGCGCTCTACGAAACTCGGTACCATCCGAAATATCACCAAAATCACGGGTTTCGTCATAAAATGCCCAGTCGTTTTGAATGCGACCGTTGATCCTGAGCTTAAAATCCCCGTCGCTGTTTTCGAGCCGGATACCCGATTTCCAATAGGCGCGAAGATCCGTAGATTTCGGCGCTGCCTCAGCCATTTTTTCTTCCAAGGCAGTAAGGCGCGTCTCGAAAGATTGCTGAATCGCCTCCAATTGCTCTTGGTGCTCCGCCCGAAGGGCCTCTATGCTATCGGGCTGGGCCTGAACGCCCAATGTCGCGAGGAGCAAAGGCAGCCATACGAACCGAGGCGATGCCCCTAAAACATTCCCAAGTATACGTTGCATCAATATTCTCCTTAGGTAGGATGCATGGTGTACAAGCCAGAAGAAGAATGCCTTCTTCGTCGTGTTGTACTGATCGTACCGGGAGATTGTGGGTGTGCAATGAGGCTACGGTAAATGATCCGTCAGAAGTGAGTTAGTCTTGTGTTAGGCGGGCGGCACATATTGCAACAAGCCAGCCTCAAGCAGCCCGTTGCAAAACTCGACGTGGGCTACGAATGGCCTTCTTGGCCGAGTTCTGCGTTGCGAAACCTTGAAAACACCCGCATTTCCTTCGGTTCCACGCCTTGATTTCGACCAAGAATCCTCATTCTCGCCTACACGCGCCTTTTGCAACGGGCTGCTACCGAACAGGAATACGTATCTCAAAGGTGGAACCGAGCCCTGGGGTGCTTTTTACAGCGACGCTTCCGCCGTGCAATTCTGCAATATGCTTAACAATAGCTAAGCCAAGCCCCGTGCCACCCTGATCACGACTCCGGGCTTTGTCCACGCGATAGAAGCGTTCAAAAAGCCGGGGCAGGTGCTCACTGCTGATGCCAGTGCCTGTGTCTGAAACAGTGATCAAGAGGGAGGAAGCTACCATTCGGGCCTCGACGATAATCTGCTGCCCCTCTTCGCTGTACTTGATCGCATTGTCGACTAAATTGAGCACCGCTTGTTGAAGCAAGGAGGGGTGGAGGCGTGCGGTAATGGCATCATCACATAGAATACGCACCAAGACACCTCGTCGCTTCGCTGCGGGATCGCTCATATGCTGTGCATGACACAAAACATCACGCACATTGCTACCTTCCAGCAACGTGTCGGCGGGTATTTCGCCTTGTTCAATGCGTGACAGGCTCAAGAGGTCATCAATGAGTGCGCTCAGTTGCGTTGCATTTTTCGCCACGATCTCCAGAAAACGCTTCGACTCCGTAGCGTCGGAGGGTGGCGCTTCAAGAAGGGTTTCTACGAAACCCTTAATCGACGTGATCGGGGTGCGCAATTCGTGGGAGACATTCGCCACAAAGTCCTGTCGAACCCGCTCAAGCCGCCGAACACGGGTCACATCATGCAGTACGATGACCGCACCAATACTTTGTCCCCGATCGCCACGAAGCGCCGTACCGTGAGCATGGTACGTGCGCGGCTCATCGACGTGGAAAACGATTTCTTCTTCTATCGATTCGCCTGAATGCAGGGCACGATCCAGAAATTGATGAAACGATGAATTGCGCACAACCTCAGCCACTTTTTTCCCTGTGGCACGGGTTACGTCCGTACCGAAAATTGTGGCAGCTGTTCCATTGAGACTAATAATCCGCACTTCAGAATCCACCGCAATCACCCCCTCCACCATGCTGGAAAGCACGGCATCTTGCTCTCGCTTCTGCCGCAGCACCGTATTCATTCGCTCGTTCAATTCTGCCGCCATCTGGTTCATCGTATCGGCGAGGGCATCAATTTCCTGCGAATGATGTGTCTCCAGCTTATGCGCAAATTCACCTCGGGCAAATCTCTCCGCACCATGGCCCAGCGCACGGAGCGGACGTGTAATACGACGTGCAACGACCCAACTCGCCGCCGCAGCGACGAGTGCAATAAGCAGACTCCCATAGGCGAGTCTTCTGAAAACACTACGGAGCGTATCGTCTATCGCGGTAATTGGAAGGGCAACACGGAGCACGCCCAAAGTCGCCTTGGCTGATAGAAGCGGTGTTGCTATGTACATCATCTGCTTGTCAAGCGTGTCGCTGAACCGTACGGAATAACCCAGCCCGCCATTGAGGGCCTGCTTCACCTCAACACGGCCTGAATGATTGTCCATTCCTGCTGCATTCTGTTCCGAATCAGCGACAACCCTGCCCGTTGGCAATATTACCGTAATTCGCGTCAACGAAGAGTGGCCCAGCGAATCACACAGTTCCTGAAGTGCATCGCCGTCGCCCGCGTTCAATTGCTCCACCACCTGGTCGTGTAGCAGCGCGGCACGCGATTTCAAATCGAGCCTGACCTGCTCAAGATAAAAGGTGCGAAAGGACAAGACGGTATACGCCACTACCGACAAAAGGGAAAGGATAATGACCAATAGATAAATTGGAAAGAGGTGCCATATCAGTGCGCGCCTAGCCATGTATGACTACTCCCGAAAACGATAGCCGACGCCACGAACGGTCTCGACGTAACAACCAGCCTCCCCCAGTTTCTTCCGTAGGCCCACGATTTGCACGTCTACAGCACGCTCCGTAACCGAATGCACATGGCCATGCACCGCCGCCATAATCTGCCCACGCGTCCGCACCCACCCCGGACGATTCACCAAATATTTCAACACTTCAAATTCGGTCCGGGTCAGGTCCACCGGAACACCGGCAACGCGCACTTCATGACGGGCCGGGTGTATCGCAAGCTCATGAATCTGCAACGCTTCGTCATCATTCAAGACGTTGCGCACTCCCCTGCGGAGTACCGCCCGTATGCGTGCCAGAAGAACCTGCGGGCTGAAGGGCTTGGTTATGTAATCATCGGCCCCTACCTCCAAACCGACCACAATATCAGACTCCTCCCCCTTCGCGGTAAGCATAATTATCGGAATGCGTTTGCTCCCGCTCTCTGCGCGAATCCGTCGACATACCTCCAGTCCGTCAAGCACCGGAAGCATCAAGTCGAGCAATATCAAAGCAACCGACTCTTCCTGAACCCGTTCCAACCCGTTTTCACCTGTTTCCGCCTCGATCGTCCGGTAACCATCTCGTTCCAGA
Source organism: Candidatus Hydrogenedentota bacterium (assembly GCA_024280935.1). Lineage (GTDB taxonomy): Bacteria > Hydrogenedentota > Hydrogenedentia > Hydrogenedentales > JAEUWI01 > JAEUWI01. The sequence goes on along the minus strand of JAJRPE010000424.1, from coordinate 11,593 downwards.
TGGTAGCGGATGAGTTCCCTGATATCAGGGTCATCTTCGATTATTAAGATGGTCGTTTCGGACAAGGTGCTACTCCGCCTGTTCTTGAGATGCGTCACTTCCGGTTCCTAAATGCCCGACGCAAAAGCAATCTTCATAGGATATAGCGTAGCATGAGGATGTTAGGAATCGGTTAGCAGATGAACTACCCATTATCCACGCAATCCTACCCCCGACAATCATTCGCTCTTTCAGCCCTCCATACGCTACAGTACTGCCCCATGATACTACGCCTTTCCTATACGCTCGCCCAAAAAACCAAAGCCCGGACCACGGCCCTTCATCCTCTTAACGCAAACGCCTTTGCGGACTGGTCGGCCCACTATATCCACGCCAACGGCGATGCCTTTGTCATCGCGGTGTGTACCCGCTCGCTCTACACCGTTGTGGTCCCGGCGGCAGGTATCGTCACACCCGTGACCTTGGATGCGCGGATTTATGCCTATCTGAAAGACTACCTGGTGTCGGACGGCTTCGAGTTCTTCTATCGGCGGCTCGTGGATAGAGACGAGGAAGAAACGACCTTCTCCAAATTGCTCGACGCGGAGTCTGCCGCCAATCTGGACGACCTCGGCGAACTGGTGCAATATTATCTGGCCGAGGAAGGGCTGAGTCCAGAAGAAGCGGCACGAAAACTTAACGAAATCCCCTTGGCCGCGTTGAATCACAGGTCCCCGCGTTCTGTCTTCAAGACGATGGGCTTCTGATTTCTGCAGAATGGGCAAAGTTCCTGTGCCGCCGCCGCAACCAGCCGGTACCGATTATGAGCAGACCAAACATGAGTGCAATCAGTGCTGTGGCGGAACCCATGGGCAATGAAGCGGGTGGTGGGTCAAAGGGATCCAGGGGATCGGTCCCCGCAGCAATCTCGTCGATGTCGCTGATGCCGTCACCATCGTCGTCGCTATCGACGTGGTTGGGCAGCGCATCGTTGTCGGTGTCCCGTGGACGGAAATCGCTCGCATCGAGAATCCCATCGTTGTCATCGTCAGTATCCACGAGGTCCAAGATGCCATCGTTGTCCGTATCAAAGTCAAACACAAAATCCGTGGTATCGGGGATCACGCTCACTTCCGTAGTGAAACGAAATGGAAATGCGGCCGCGCTTGGGTAGGTAATCTCCACAAAAAAGGCCGTCCAGCCACTGCCCGGCGGGGCCAATGATGCCGTGTACTGGTCAGGACCGGAGGGTGCCAACACGGTGCTGGTGTACGCCGCGCCGATCACGTCGATATTGAAATTTCGCGCTGCGGGGTTGGTGGCCTGCCAGAGCAAGACTTGGGTTGGCGTTGTGCCAGTCGTGTCTACGATCAGGGTCCCGTCTGGCTGCTTGGTCCAGGTGAAGGCAGGTATGGGCGTGCCGTCCACGATGGCCTTGTACCACGCCTGAAAGTCTTCCTCCGACCGGGAGTCCAATCCGTGTCCCGTATTTGGTAGGTAGCGCAAGTGCTTCACGCCCGGCAAGTCGGCGAAATAGAACTGGGAAGAATCCGGCAGAAAAAACTGATCTCCTGCCGAGTTATACACGTACTTGGGTTTCGTCGTGTAGCGAGCCAGATACGAGTAGGGATCGACCAGGTCATAGAGATCCTGAATGGGGCGGGTGCCAAACCAGTCAAAAATCGCGTGGTTTTCGTAATCAATCACGGCGGGCTGCCAGAAACCAAGGGCGGCGTAGTGGTGGCGGAAGGACACCTCCAGATTGAGCATATCGATGACAAACGGCGCAAAAGCAATCACCCGGTTGTCCACCGCCGCCGTCGTCCACGTGGTCCACCCCCGTTTCGAGGCGCCAGACACCACGAACTGATCCACCGTAAGCGAGCCTTGCGCGGGCTGGGCCACGAAGCTGGTGATGGTATCCATGGCGCGCACGGCGGCTTTCGTCATGGGAAAGCGTGACAACCATTCAGCGTCCCCCGAAAGCAGGAACTTCTCCCAGGCGTGCGCAATCTGGCTGTCTTCGACCCGTGCTTCAAGCGTTGGGTCGTCCAGGAAAACGAGCGGTTGGTTGGGAACCTGCCGGAGCATTGCGCACACCGAACCGGTTTGGGTGGCAAAGGTCTGCCAGACGGCATCATTCATAGCTGGAACCGCAGAGGCACTCGAGCCGCCCGTAATATAAAGCAGTCCCTTATTCGTGCCTACAACCGTTGGCACCGTGATGACGAGGTGATGCGTCCACAACGGCACATCCACCTCCGCCGCTGTCCGCCACGTCTGTGACGTCATTTCGAGGATATAATCTGTAAAGCCCGCGCCCGGTACTGTGTTTAATAGCGTAAACCCGGAGGCCGGGTCCGGCGCAGCGACATAGTCGTCCAACTGGGTGGCCTGTACACCACCCGCAAGGGCCGCCAATACCGCAACAAAAAATGTAACCCGATACATGATACTGCGCTCCTGTACGTGATTTTTTCATCCAGGGAGTCTATCGATGGCGTTGCCAAAGACGACCTTCCCAGTCAGAGGATGGTACCTGTGTTGAGACTACTCCCTTGGCTGGGTCAGATCAAATACACAGGTCCTGATTCAAGGCTTCAGTTGGCCACGTTGAGCCAGAAGTCTGGAAGGTGTGCCGACACAGGGCCTGAAACCTGATGGCATTTCTTGGTAGCCATTCACGGCACGTTGCATCTCCGCGACCGTCGGTGTTAGGTTGAACCCATGGACACTTGGATAGCGTTTCTACGGGGCATCAATGTGGGCGGAAAGAATCGCGTGCCCATGAAAGACCTGATGGAGGCCGTCGGTTTTTCCGGTGTTCGGACCTATATTCAGAGCGGCAACATCGTGTTTGAGCATGCGGGTGGCGCCGAAGTTTCACTGGCAGCCCGGATTGCCGCCCTTATCGGCGAGAAACATGGATTTCGGCCCCGCGCGGTTGTGTTGTCGGCGAAGGCACTGCGGGCCGCAGCGACCGAGAATCCCTTCGGCAGCGGGGAAGCCATGGAGAAGGTCCTTCATTTCTACTTTCTGGCGGAAAAACCGCCCGCACCCGACCTGCAAGGCATGGATGCCATCAAGATTGATTCCGAAGCCTATGTGTTGATGAATAAGGTCCTCTACCTCCATACGCCCGATGGCTTTGGACGTTCCAAGCTCGCCCAGCGCGTGGAGAAGCTATTGGGCGTCGATGCCACGGCCCGCAACCTGCGCACCGTCACCAAGGTCTTGGCGTTGGTTGGCGTGTAATTGGGAGCGCAGGCGGCTCGCCTGCATGTGTGCAACGAAGTTGCACACGAATCACCACAGGAATAGCGCCATGAAAAACGTCATCAAGTCCCAATATCACGCCGCACTGACCATGCTGGAGGGTACCGTCCGCCAGTGCAAGGACGAGCTCTGGCTCAGCGACGCCTACCAGCATGAATTCTGGTGGGTGGCCTACCACACGCTTTTTTTCGCCGATTGCTATCTGTCTCCATCCCAAGAGGCCTTTGTGCCCTGGGAAAAACACGTGGCGGCCTTCGAAGGCCTGGTCTATAGCACCGGCACGCGCAGCATCCGGGCCGCCACCCTCCCATCCGGCCAATCGCCCTACACCCAGGCCGAATTGCTCGACTACACGAAGCTCATCTTCGCGAAGATGCCCCCCGCCGTGGAGCAACTCGACCTGGATGCCGCATCGGGATTTTCCTGGCTGCCTTTCAATAAGCTCGAAGTTCAGCTCTACAACATCCGCCACATTCAGCACCACACGGGGCAGCTCATCGAACGCATCCGCCAGAACCAGGACGAGGGCGTCGCTTGGGTCTTCTGCTACACGGATTCGGGCAAGTTCTAAAGGGGGTTGGGCTTTCCAGCCCGACATAAAAAGTGCATCGGTCATAAACCCCGCTATCGGCACACGCAGCCACTTGGGATTTGAACGCTAAAGTGACAGGGCCACAACCAGAACCGTCATCTCCGCGAACGCGGAGATCCAGTAGTGTTACGAGGTGCTCTGCCGCGTTCTGGATTCCCACGTTCGTGGGAATGACGTGGTGCTTTCTTGTTTTTTATAGTGGTTCTTCCCGACTGAGGCACTAAAACAATATGCTTGGTCCTGGACAATCAACGCATCACCACAAACCCTGGTGCGATTTCGACATCGATCATCGCTTTATGTCGGACAGGAATATCCAACCTCCTGTTTGTCATCTCATCGCCAGGATTCTCAAATTTGCGAGTAGCCCAGTGGCCGCAGAATCTTGTTGTGGATATTTGATACGGTATCTTTATACTGGGAGTCGCCGCTTAGTTTCTTCCATCCGTCGCTGCGCACGAAGTTTGACCAACTGGCGGAGTGATCGGCCATGTCGTCGAAGGTTATCATGTAGGTGAGGTTGGGCATGCGTGGACCGATGAGGGTCTCGCCAAAGAAGACGGGTGTAAGGCCAGTTTCGAGGAAAATATCGATTTCACCGCCTTCGTTGAACATGTCGATTTTTTTCTTGGCGAATTTTTCGCTGTGGCTTTCATAGGTGCGCAACTCAAAGATGCGTCCCTTTTTTTCGGGCACTTTCAACTGCGGCATGCCCGCGAAGGCGGCCATAAGGCTGCTTTCGTAGCGCACAAACTCCGGTGCGGTCGCAGGGGCATCCAGAAACGCAGCGCCCGCCTTGCGGAATTCCTCGTCCGCCGCGAGGGCGGCCGGGAGCGAAGCAACGGATTCCATCGATTTGTGGGGCAGCAAAACCTCCAGGGTCGTCCATTCGCCGCCATAGACGCCCGTGAAAACCCCCACCGCTCCAATACCGTACCGGTTCCACGCGGGAATAGCCGCCTTTTCCAAGAAGTCGTGGATGGCACCATTGCGGTCACCGGGCATGAGTTGGTATCTACGGTACTCATAATATTCGCGTTCCACGGTGTTTTCCTTTGCGGTTGCGCCCGAGGTAGCCAGACCAGCGCCCGTGAGGGCGGCTCCGGCTAGAAAGTTGCGTCGTTCCATGGTGTTTACCTTTCGGTGTTCGTCGTGTAGTGCCAACTGGGCTTACACTATGACACATACTGGTTACGCCCAGCGAGTTGCTGGGACCAGGTGCGAAATGGTGTCACCCTGCGCTCGAAATTGCCTCTGATTTCACACGGCCCCCTCCGCCTTCTCTTTCATCTTGGCGAGACCCTTTTCAAAATCAGGCCCGACCATGCCATCCATCATCAGGACGAAAATACCCGAAATATAGCCCTCCATGGTGCCGCTATTGGTCCAGATAACCTCGGTGCCGTCTCCAGCCCCTGAAACGTAAACGTCACGTCCGATTCCATCGCAAAGGGCTTCGTGAAAGCGAGAACGAAGTCAACCTGCTCATTTTCCTTCAGCGACGTGATCGTCATACTCCCCGCACCCAGGATTTCACCATCCCATGCGCGCACGGCACCACTCCCCGTGGAAGGCTCACTGACCGTGATGGTGGCATCAGGATCAGTCGGGGTCCACGGGTCCCACGCACTCCAGCGCCCAAGATCCGCCACCATGGGATAGACCGTCGCCAGGGGCGCGTTGATGGTTGTCGAACGGGACACCACGAAATCCTTGGATAGTAACAGCGGAAACAACGCCACGATAAGAACAAGAACCGCCTACCCGATAAGAATCTTCTTTAACATGATTCACTTCTCCATTGCCGATGTTGTACCCTTGCCAAAGGCCATTCTAGCACCATCTAATTCTGTGTGGGAATATTTAATGAGCAGAAACACGACCTTTCGCAGGCGATTAACCTGGAACCTCGTTACACTTTCAACGGGGTGTTTGCTGCTGCTTTCCGTGGCGGTGCTGGGCACGGCTGTGCAGATTGTTCGGGCGCATTTTGAGGAAATGGCGGTTGATTCGACCATGCTTTCCGTGCGCTACCTGGGCCAGATGCAGGGCGGGGCGGGGTATCGGGAAGACACGGGCGAATCTGGCGAGGCCGTCGATAAGGAAAGGCTGATACATACCTTTGGACTCCATGCCAGAGCATTGATGGGCGACCAGGCGATTCTCTTTGATCGGGATGGCGCGCTAGTTTCAAATCTCGCCAGTACGGTCCAGGGGCGGGATGGAGACGTGGTCGGCCTTCTTGCTCCACATGCGCGTTCCCTGCTAGCCAAGCCCGAAGTCGGCCACGTGGCTGTTCGCGATCATAGCGGAATGTGGGTGGGCACACCGATTGCCACGGCGGACGGCTCCCCAATATTCGCTGTATTCCTCCATCATTCGATGGATGGTGCCAAGCGGCTGGTATTCATGACGGCCCTTTATGTCCTGGGGTTGACCATTGTTCTTTCCGTTCTCGCCGTTGTTCTTGGGACACGGTTGAGTCAGCGCCTTTCCCAACCCTTGCGAACGCTCTATCATGCAGTAAACCGCTTGGGCGATGGCGAACTGGATCACCGAATTGAAGCAAAACTTCAGGATGAATTCGGCCAAATTGCTGAGGCGTTTAATGATATGGCCTCGTCGATGCAGCGTTACATGGAAAAGATCGCGTCAGAAGCGCAGCACCGCGAACAGCTCGAAAGCGAGTTTAGAATTGCGGCGCAACTTCAACACTCACTACTGCCAAATCAGTTGCCGGAGATTGAAGGGCTGAAGCTATCGGCCATGAGCCGACCGGCGCGGGAGGTGGGTGGCGATTTCTACGACGTGGTTCTAGTTGGCGGCGACTCCATCTACTTCGCCATCGGAGATGCTACGAACAAGGGCCTTCCCGCAGCGATTCATGTGACGCAGTGCGCCAGTTCCGTCCGAACCCTCGCCCGCGAAGGCTACAGCCCCGCGCAGGTTCTTCGCCAGGTGAACACGCTCCTTTATGAGAATTTGGGAGACTCATGCCGCTTCGTAACGTTGTTTCTCGCTAAACTTGACTTGAACACCCGTGCCCTTACCTTCAGCAGCGCCGGGCACAATCCTCCCGTGCTTATCCGCGCATCAACTACCGAGCCTCAATACCTGAAGGATAAGAACGGATTGCCCCTGGGCCTGTCCGCCGATGGCTCTTTTGACGACCAAATCATTCAGCTTCATGCCGATGACATGCTGCTGCTCTACACGGACGGACTCTCCGAAGCGATGAACGAAAGCGGAGAGATGTTGGGAATGGAGCGGATTATTCAGACGTTGCGCCATGTAGTGGAGTCCGAGACGGAATCAACGCTTGGGAGCGTCTTGAAACAAGTAGATGAATATGAAGGCGGTGTTCAGCATGATGATCTCACGATGCTGGTTATTCGCCTCGAATGAATTGGACAGGCAGTCGGAAAAATAATGGCACGCCCCCAGATTTTGAATGGAGGCGCGCCTATGGAGTGTCCGAGGAAGCCTCAGACAGGGGCAAGGCTAATTCTTGACGATTCTATGTTCCTTGCCATTTAACCCATGCATGTGTTTTACACCGCTCTCCTCCATTCTCCTGCCGCGGTTCGGCCAGTTATTTTGGACCTTTTCGACAATCGGTTTCACGAAGCGGCCCTTTCGCTCGTACTTGCCCAGCGCGCCCTTGTCGATGATTACGCGCCCCTCCGAAAGTGGAAGCACAACCCGAGCGTCGCCGCCGGAACGTGGAGTCGGTGCCATGATGGGCTTTAGAAAACGGCCCTGCCGTTCATATTTGCCCAGCGCACCCTTGTCGACGGTGCTCCCCGCGCTGGCAGAAGCGGTGAGCAGTGTGGCGACGAGCGCGCCAGCGAAGGCATACGTCATAAAATGTTTCATGGCAGTTCTCCTTGAACCCCGGTGCCGGGGCGTTGCGGGTGCCCTGGCGTGTCAGCCAGTATCCCATTGCCTGAAATCAACGTTGAGGTCAGTCCACGAGTCCTCCGTTCCATCGCTCCAGTAGTGGAATCATTGGGCTTTGGGTTGGTCTCGCTGACCCCGTCTGCTGAAAAGCATCTTCCGTGCCAATCCAAGTATGGTCACGAGAGTCGTTGAAACCGGCTTTTTCCCCATGTCCAGCAGGGCAAGATGGATAGGTTCTTGACACGCCCCATGGTCTGCTTCTTTCTCCATAGCCAGTGCTCAGAACCTGTCAGGAAGGGCGCTCAAGGGTTTACCACAGCGATATAAGGCCAGGCCAGGCGAACTTGTCAGCCCCTGTTTCGTACTGTGGATGGCATTCCAGAGCATGTGCCTCCGGGCTTCATTCTCACGCGGGCTTGCATGAAGATCTATTGACGGTAAGTACAAAGGAAGCATAGGCTTATGGCGGATGCACCAACTCCTTGCTGCTGATACTCTATTTTTATTACACCGCCTGTGCGTAAATAATCTGCTGTCACGGGACTATTGATACACGCCGCAAGCACTTCAGGAATGGCTGGCACGCTATTTGCAGGAAATGCGTGAAAGATGGAAAAGCATCTCAACTTTAGTGCCTCGATCTGTAAAAACCGCTAATAAAAACAAGAAATTTTTTGAATGCTCTCCGGAGCTATAGTAAACATTGGCTATAAGGTGCGTTTTCTCAAGGCAGACGGACATTTTAAGAATTTTGCACCGACAAGGGTATGCTTGGGTTGTCGGCGAAGTCCACGTTGTATTGGATGTATGTAGCGTTGAATTAGTAGAATTAAAGACCAATAAAAATAGCCGATGCGCAGTTTTGTCGGCCAGTGCCATAATTTCGGGAGTTGAAACATGTTCGAACACTTGTTGGCTACGGTAGATTTTTCCATAGGTCCAGATGTCTTGGAAAGCGCAGACACGCTGTTGTTGCTCCTGGTGGAGATCGCGGTTATTCTCGCGGCAGCCAAGAGCGCGGGCCATGTTGCGCTGAAGCTTGGGCAGCCGGCAATTCTGGGCGAGCTTGTAGCGGGTGTCGCACTGGGGGCGCTGTCGCAGTTCTTACTTCCAGGCCAGCTTCACGACCTCTATGTCCTTTCGACAGGATCGGATTCTCACTTGGCTGTATTGGGGGAACTCGGGATTTTACTGCTGCTTTTTCATGTTGGGCTTGAAAGCACCCCGCGCGATTTGCTTGGTGTAGGAACCACGGCGCTTGGTGTTGCTGTTGGCGGTGTGGTGCTTCCACTCAGCATGGGCTTCGTCGTGAGCAGTCTTTTTGTGAGCGCTTCTTCCGGGGCAACCGGAGGATGGGAGATGCACCTATTCGTTGGTGCCGCCATGGCAGCCACGAGCGTGGGCGTAACGGCCAGTGTATTGTCGGAAATGAAAAGGCTCCGAAGCCGCGAGTCAAGGATAATACTTGGGGCAGCGATTATTGACGATGTCCTCGGATTACTGCTTCTCGCCATTATCACCGGTGTTATCGTGAGCGCCAATGGCGAATCGGAGCGTAGCCTGGTGGCGATTATTGTGTCCGTGGCTTTGAGCGCGACCATCTTCATCGTTGTTGGCACCATCGTCGGCACGTGGTTCGCTCGGCGTTACCTGCTGTTTCTCGCCAAAATGAAGGGGACGGGTACCCAGGCTGCGGGTCTACTGGTTTTCTGCCTGTTGTTCTCGGCTGCGGCGGAGTTGGCCGGTCTCGCACCGATTGTAGGCGCCTTCCTGGCGGGGCTGGTGATTGATGAAAAGCCAGATTCTTCCAACGGCGATTCCGACAATGTCGCCGACGCTGGTCTCAGTGAATATGACTTGGCTTCGGTCACCTCGGTTCTCGCGCCTGTTTTTTTCGTACTCATGGGCATGCAAGTTCGACTGGATGCTATTTTTTCGATGGATATGGCGTTCTACACGGCCGCAATTACGGCAGTCGCATTCGTCGGAAAATTCGTTGTTGGTTTTGCGGTGCCCGGATCCTTTGCGAGCAAGGCCTTTGTGGGGGCAGGTATGGTTCCCCGCGGCGAAGTCGGCCTCATTTTTGCCGCCGTTGGGCGGACCGTGGGTGCCATTGACGAGCAAACATTCAGCGCACTCGTATTCATGGTGATCATCACCACCCTCGTAGCGCCCCCGTTATTGAAACGATTTGAGCGGGGCTTGCCCAATTGACCGATTGAGACACGTGTTCGGCTTGATCTACGGATTGTGCATTCCACGAACACCGTCTCCTGGTTTCGCACTCTGTAATCAGAGGGCAAAAATTCCCTGCTACGGTCCCGACGAGAATATTGAAGCCCTCGTCCGGGATGCCCAGCACACCCAGATGGCCGTGCCCAGATCGGGAGCTTTCCAACTTGATCATCTCTGCGCTATGATGTCGCAATAATTGGATCGCACTATGATATGAGATCAGGGACGACTCATGAAGCACGCTGACAAGAAGGACAAAGAGGCTGGATCTTCACCAACCTTGCCTCATTTGTCCGATTTTGATTCCGATAGCGACGACCTGCCCTCCATGGGCGTAGAAGACGAAGTCGCGTTGGACATCTCACAGCCCCCTCTTCCCCGAAGCATCAGCGATAACGTCAGCGAGCCGGATACCATTTTCGATGGGGATGAAGTCGATGATGCCGCCCCCCATCCACGCGAACTGCGGATTGCCCCTGAGTCTGAAATATACATGCCTACCGTGGGCGATGTGCTGAACGAACGCTTTGAAATTCTGAAGCTAGTTGGCGCTGGCGCGTCGGGAACGACGTATCTCGTGGAGGATTTGCGCCTGAAAGACAGAAAGGTTCTGAAGCTCATGCACCCCGCGTTGGCGGAGAATATCGAGGCGGCAGAGCGCTTTATCGCGGAGATAAAGACATTGCAGCAATTGTCCCACGAAAATATCGTCCGTGTTTACGATTTCGGAAAGACGGATGGCAGTAATCTCTCTTTCTTCACCATGGAATACGTGCGGGGAACAAGCCTTGCGGCCCTGCTCAAAAAGAAAGGGGGACGGCTTCCCCTGGAAAAGAGTCTGGCCTTGGTGGACCAGATACTCGATGCCCTGGTCTACGCCCACCAACACAGCACCAGCCAAAACCTGAATCCCAACAACATCATGGTGCGGCCCAGCGGCAAGGTGGTGCTGTTGAATTTCGGGGTAACGGAAGGTAGAGGGACCACCCCCCTTGCTCACCGAAACACCTTGGGACGCTGCCACTATCAGGCCCCGGAACAGCGCCTCGATCCCACAGTCTCCACGCCCCAGAGCGATCTATATGCTGTTGGTGCGTTGCTCTATCAACTGCTAACCGGCGAAGTGCCGCTGGGGCAGGCCAAACGGCCCTCCCACGTCAATCACACGCTCCCCCGTCGTCTTGACCCCGTGATTATGCGCTGCCTGGAGAGCCGTCCTGAAAATCGCTTCAAAAACGCGACGGAGACGCACGCAGCCCTTCAAAAGGCGATGAACTCCCCTCGTTGGCTTGGCCTCCTAATCATCGCCACACTTTTTCTACTGGGCGGCCTCATAGTTGGGTGGTTCCTTTCATAGCCAACCCCGAACTATGTCTCCATCTCTTTTGCAGGCCTTTCCTTACTTATTGGGACTTAAAGTAAGTTATCGCAATGGCTTGCGTGAATTGTAAAGAACAGTAGAGGGGTAAGAATTCGTTTAACCCGTGCCGTTTTTCTGTGGCTGTCGCGGGGCCATATTTTTGCTGGACACAGGCCCATCGAATGTGCATAATACGGTTATGGAAGTTCCAGACAGCGAATTATTTGGTCTGCGTCAACAAGCGGGGTATT
>JAJRPE010000423.1 GCA_024280935.1 Candidatus Hydrogenedentota bacterium | reverse complement strand
GTTTTTCAGGCGAAAGTCACCGGCCTGAACCGTTAGATTCTTGAGTTGAATCACAGAATGAAGCTCCTACCGCACATAGGATTCCGAGCCCCAGAAGCGTACCACGAGGAGCACGGCCATGGCGGCAAAAATCATCAGCATGGACACGGCGACAGCGGATTCGATATCGCCGACGCTCATTTGCAGAAAGACTGAGGTCGGCATCACTTCTGTTTTCATGCGCGTGGCCCCGGCAAAAACGAGGATTGGACCAAATTCTCCCAATGCCCGGGCCCAGGCGAGGGTAGCCGCCACCAGGAGCCCCCGCCGCGCTTCGGGCAGGGCGACGGACCAGAAGGCCTGGCTCCGGGAGCAGCCCAGCGTCAGGGCCACCTCTTCGCGCCGGGTCGGTATTTCGTCAAAGGTCGCCCGCATAGTCCGCACGGCAAAGGCGCAGGCCACCATAAATTGGGCCAGAATCACACCGGGCACGGCGTAGGTAATGCGATAGCCCGTAAGGTATTTGAACTGTTCCTCGAACCATGCGCCGGGCGTGGAACGGAATAGGATGAGGAGACTCAGGCCAATTACCAAGGGCGGCAGCACAATGGGGATGTCCAGCACAGAATCCAAGAGTCGCTTCCCTGTGAACTCAAAGCGCGACATGCAATAGCCCAGGGCGGTGGCCACCCAAAGTGACAGCACGGTTGTTATGGTGCAGGTGATGAGGCTCAGCTTGATGGCATATTGAATTTCTGGCGAGGCCAGGGTCCGCGCAAAGATGTCAATGGAAGTGTAGGCCGAATTGGCCAGCACCATCGCCAGGATCAGGAAGACATAAACGCCGCTCAGGAGCAGCAGTCCCACATAAAAGGGCCGGTCTGATCGTACCTTGTGAGGCGTGTGTGATTCTTCTTGGGTTGTGGGTGTGTTCATGGAAATATCGGTACCCGTTTACGGCACGTTACAGGGGATTTATGAAATACGACACGGGTGCCACCCGCAGTCGGCGCATTGCTTCCAGCGCGGGTTTTCGACGCTATCTAGCTTAGCATTCGGGCATCCGGGGAGTCCAGAAAATGCTCTAGGTTCACAGAACCCAGGCAAGGGGCCACGGTCAAGGTGAAAATGATGTCTTGGTGTGCTTCACCCACAACCCAGAAGCAACAAGCTGTGTTTCATAATGCTGAACATCCAGGGACTGACGCACCCCAAGTGCCCGGAAGTGGTGTGGGGACATGGCACTTAAAACAATCACCGCAACAAAATAAGTCGCTATTTAACGGGTGTGGCTGTCCCGTTGTCAACGAGAAGAACCGACGATTATCACGCCAACGGCAGGACAGCCACGGACCCGATGAGGGCTTGACTCGTTTCCGTGCTTTTGTTTCGAGTCGTCGTGGTTCTTGCTTCATGGCGGTTCCTTGTCCGTGTCAGTCCCTGAGCCTCGCCTGCACGTATGATTTCTGGTGACATGCCCTATCCGCCGTTGCGGATTCCCGCTCGCCTCGGCTACCATGGAGCACGTGAGGATGAACCTTGGAGCAATCCACGACGTATAGAGCGGTAGAAACCGCTGAATCCACGGAACCTTCGGACGAAGCGCTGATGCACCGGGTGAAGGCCGGGGACGATGATGCCCTGGCGGTGCTCGTGCATCGCTATGAAGCTGCGCTGTTTAATTTTGCTCGCAAGATGCTGGGCAATGCGGCCGATGCGGAGGAGGTGTTTCAGGAGACCTTTTTGCGCGTCCACCTCCACCGAAAGCGTTTTTGGGGTGGGAGTGCTTTCCGCCCGTGGCTCTATCGCATTGCGACAAATCTCTGCAAGGACCGCCTTCGTTACCGAAAACGACGGCCCGAGATCCCGGGGTCGGCGTTGCGCAGCGGCGATGAGGCCGCCGGATTCGATCCGGTGGCCCAGCGGGCGGCGGAAGGCATGCTGCCCGATGAAGCCGCTGCTGCCCGCGAGTTGGCGGAATGGATGGGCACCGCCCTGGCTGCGTTGAGCATAAAGCACCGCGCCGTATTTCTTATGGCCCATCAGGAAGGTTTGTCCTACGCCGAGATTGCGAAAGCTCTGCGCATTCCAGTGGGTACGGTGAAGTCGCGTATGAACAAAGCCGTAAGCCAACTTATGGCCGTGTTGGAGGCATCGGAACGATGACCGTCGAATCCACCTGCATCGAAATTCGCAAAACCCTTCAGGCTTACGCGCTGAAAACCCTGCCCGAGGGGAAGGAGCACACGGTATCCGATCATCTGGATGCCTGCGAATCCTGCCGTGCGGCCCTGAAGGAGGTGGAAGCCAAACTCACACGACTCAGGAGTAGTCTGCCCGTCGAATCCCCCCAAGAGGGCCTGGCGCAGCGGACCCTGGCGCGGGTGGAAAACACGAAAGCGGAGCGGAGCGGAGATCGGGCGCTTTGGCCCGCGTTGGCGACGGGAATGGTGGTCTTATGTGTCATGGGCGCGGTGCTCCTTCCCGTTCTGAGTCGCACACGAGAGGCTTCTCGCCGGGCCACGTCGCAGAACAACATGAAGCAGTTGGGGATCATCTTCAAGATGTACGCCAATGAATCCGATGGAGAGCGCTACCCCCGATTGGCGAAGGACATTGAGGCTTGGGCACCCGACCTCTCCGCGTTGTATGGGAAGTATCTGAACGATCCTGCCCTTGTTATTTCACCGGAGCACCCGGAGCGGGAACGCTTTGATGCGCTGCTCCGTGCGCCTCACAGGAATCTTCCTGCCCTTGCAGCGGCGATGGGTGAGAACTATGCCTACTTGGGCTACACAGCGATTGACGAAGTCGCCTTCGAACGATTGCACCGTGCGCGACAGGAGGGGCAACTGGAAGAAGCAGGGAAAAACGGCGCGGATTCCGTCCTGCCGCTTCGGGAGGGCATCGAACGCTTCTTGATTACCGACATCAATAATTCTGCCGGGTCGAGCGCGGCCCAGTCAACCATACCCGTGTTGATTGAGGTGGTGGGGTGGAAGTACAAGAAATCGGTGGACGATTTCAAGGGAGCCAACGTGCTCTACATGGACGGCCATGTAGAGTTTGTCCCACTCGGAACTTTCCCCGTGGTGCCCAACGTAATGGACGTGCTAAGCGGGCTTGCGCCGTGACCTCAGGGACGGACCCGCACCGATGACCTCGCCTTAATTTTGGGCGCTTGTTGGCGCGCCGGATTTCGTTTCTCAGACTGCTATTCGTAGACGTGCGGGCCTGTCACGGTGGGCTATTGGATCTCCTCGCCTCGCTATACCTGCGCGTGTTTTGCAGCCCCTCTGGGACATGCACCCGCGTTGTGGCGGGCGGTGTTTCTGCAGGCGTTCAAGACGGGCCACGGAGGTGATAGGGTTTTCACGTAGTGCCCCTGCGGTGGTACGTCCCGCCGTGATCCCTGTACTACTATCCGTCGATTCCTTGTTTTATTTAAGCAAGAAAATGAAATCCTCACAGATTAATCTTTCCTGAGAAAAGGACCAAACAATGTAGGATAGCCGTCTCGGCTGTCACGACCGACGGTACGTCGGTCAAGATTACAAGTGCGTGTAAACCTTTCCGTAGAGGCCGTAGACGGCCTGTGACAACCGGGACGGATGTCCTACATTCACCTCCTTCGTATTGAACGCTCCTTTGCATGCGGCCAAGAGCTGCTTCCCGTGATCTTTGTCGTAGAAAAATGAACCTTGCCTTCCCTCCAGCGTAATAGGATGTAGTCGCCCCTTACAGGCGGCAGGAAAGGAGAGGCACATGTACGAGTCCACGGACAGGCTATTTTACGACTATCCTTGCGAGAAGGGAGGCGTGTTGGGCGCTGGTGTCGTTCAGGGCAATCGTTCTGGGCTGACAGTATTGAAGGTGATCGTCGCGGTAGTCATACTGGGTGTCCTTCTCGCCGTTCTCCGGCCCGCGTTGACAGGGTCTGAATTCCATTGTGGCAGACCGTCCACGCAAAATACGATGAAGCAATGGGGTTTGGTATTTAAGATGTATGCCAACGAGTCCGAGGGCGAACGTTTCCCCGCTCTCGCCGATGTTCCCGGCGTTTGGGCACCCGATCTAGCCGAGGTCTATCCCGAGTATCTTACGGACCCGGCCTTGCTGGTGGCCGCCGAACACCCTGAAGCCACCCACCTCATCGGGGTTGCCCAGACTGCCTTGGGGAAAGAGCTGTTGGACTATAGCTTCGCAGCTAAGGTGATGGGAGAAAGTTTCGCTTACCTCAGCCATATCGCCCTGAATGAGTCCGATGTCATGACATTGGCAAAGGAACGCCGGGCGGGCCGACTCGGACGGGATAATACCGAAGCGATTCTGGAGGGTAAGCGGCGCATCATTCCCTTGCGCGAGGCTTCCGGGTCTGCATGTTTTGGTCCCGTAGTGTTGGAGACTACCCCGTGGGTCGGTGCCCAATCGGAGTTACCGGTGCTCATCGAGATTGCACGCTGGAAGCAGCAGGACGCAAGGAAGACGTTCAAAGGAGCCAATGTGCTCTACATGGATGGGCATGTGGAATTTGTCCCACTCGGAACTTTCCCCGTGGTGCCGTCGGTGATGAATGTCCTGAGCGGGCTTGCGCCGTGACCTCAGGGACGGACCCGCACCCGTGACCTCGCCTTAATATTGGGCGCTTGCTGGCGAGCCGGATGGCGTTGTGTAGGTGGGCAACAGTGGATGTGCGGGCCTGTCCCGGTGGTTTTTGGGGGCTTTGTCTTGTTTGCCACCGCAACCTGCGCGGTACCTCTGGGACATGCCCCCGCGTTGTGGCGGGCGGTGTTTCTCCAGGCGTTCAACACGGGCCACGGAGCGTGTATCGCTTTCGCGCGGTGCCCCTACGGTGGTACGTCCCGCCGTGCTCCCCGTGTTATTTGTTGTAGAAAGATGAACCTTTTCTCCCGTAGACGTAGTGGGGGTGTATACTGTTTGCGAGGTATGGAGGAGGGATGAAATGCTGCATCGCATCGTACAAAAAACGACAGGATCGGACGCGTCCAGGCGTGGGGGAGGCCGCGCCAAGTGGTCGTGGCTGGAATGGGGCGCTGGTGCTGTCTTGCTGGGCCTCCTTATTGTTTTGCTTCTTCCTGTAGTGAATCTCACCATGGCGGTGCTTGGCTACAATCATCCGGGGCCACGGCAATTCACGAAGAACACGATGAAACAATGGGGCTTGGTGTTTAAGATGTATGCCCATGAATCCAACGGTGAACGTTGGCCCAATCTGGTACCAGTCCCGAAGATGTGGGTGCCTGATCTCTCCCAAGTCTACCCTGAGTATTTGACGGATCCCAGCTTACTGGTTTCTTCAGGACATCCAGAATCCGAGCAGCTTATAGAGACAGCTTGGAATGTGCTGGCGATGGGAGGGCAGGATTACATTGCCGCAGCCAAACTCATGAGTGAGAGTTTTGCCTATTTCGGATATCTCGTTATGAACGAATCTGACGTCGCCCTATTAAAGGGAGAACGGGATGGGAGAAGGCTGAAAAATGACGGCGCGGTGGTGGAAATGGCGGAAGGTGAAATGCTCCTGCCTATGCGCGAAGGCATTGAGCGTTTCCTCATTACAGACATCAACGGCGCGGACGCCTCCATTAGGGCCCAGTCCCCCATTCCGGTATTGGTAGAGGTCGCGGGTTGGAAACACAAGAAGTCGCTGGCAGTTTTCGAGGGTGCCAACGTGCTCTACATGGACGGCCACGTGGCTTTCGTTCCGCAGGGAACTTTCCCCGTGGTGCCGTCGGTGATGAATGTCCTGAGCGGGCTTGCGCAGTGACCTCAGGGACGGACCCGCACCCGTGACCTCGCCTTAATGTTGG
>JAJRPE010000422.1 GCA_024280935.1 Candidatus Hydrogenedentota bacterium | reverse complement strand
TTCGTTCCCCGAACGCTCGATTTTGTCCACGCCGGGAAGCTCCGCCAGGATTTCGGCCGCCCGTTCCGCGCCGTCGATTACTTCCAGGCGGACTTCCTTGTTCTGGCGCATGTTCCGAAGAATCTCACGGTGATCGCCAAAGGCCAGGAGTTCGCCCCGCTCGATGATGCCGATTTTCGTACACATATCGCCGAGTTCCGAGAGGATATGGGAGGAAATGAGGATGGTCTTGCCCATGTCCTGGAGTGCCTTGAGCAGTTCCTTGATCTCGATGCGGGCACGGGGGTCGAGGCCACTCGCCGGTTCGTCAAGGAGCAGAACCTGCGGATCGTGGATGAGGGTCTTGGCGAGGCAGCACCGCTGCTTCATGCCCCGGGAAAAGGCGCTCACGTAGTCGTCCGCCCGGCTGCACATGTCCGTCAGCGACAGCACATCGTCGATGATCCCCTTCCGTTTTTTGCTGGGGATTTTGTAGGCCGCGCCGAAGAAGTCGAGGTACTCCCGGAGGCGCATCCCATCGTAGACCCCGAAGGAGTCGGGCATGTACCCGATGATCTTCTTGATCTCGTAGGGGTTGCGCATCACGTCCACGCCGTCAATGAGGGCCTTGCCCATCGTCGGTTGCAACAAGGTGGACAGGATGCGAATCGTCGTCGTCTTGCCCGCGCCGTTGGGTCCGATAAAGCCGAAGATATCGCCCTTCTCAATGGTGAGGTTCAGCCCTTTCAGCGCTTCGAATTTGTTGTAATGCTTGGTCAGGTTGATGGTTTCTATCATAGCCATGGAAATTATTCTCCAACGGTTTCGGTGTGGGTCTTGATGAGCCGGGCGGAAAGGTGGGCGTGGTAATGGGGAACGTTCTGCCCGCGTCGGTTTCGGTATCCAAGCTGCTGCGCTATATTCTCAAGGGACTTGCCTTTGGCGTCCCGGGCAATGGCGCGGAAGCGCAGCGTGGTCGAGCGTGGGAGCAGCAAGTCAGCCCAGTTGCCCAGGCGGCAGGTTGTGGCGGACACCGTGCCGATGTCGCCCAGCTCAAGAGAATTGGTCTCGCTTCCCGTGGGGGTAAGGGCCGTTTCTTTCTGGGCGTCGTCACGGAGGAGCGTAAGGTGAAAGCCCCGCTTGTTGTGTTGGGCTTCTACGATGGTGCATGAATTCTGGCCGTGCTGGCCGTCATAGAGATTGGGGTCGGACGTCGCAATGATTTCCACGCGGTAGCCGGGCCGGCCCCGCACCCATTCGGGCAGCGTGATCGCGAAGCCAAGTCGGTCGTCCGGGTAGACCGGAAGGGACATCTGTTGCCAATCGCTGCCGTCCTGTGCAAAGGCACTGTGGAGGATCCGCATCGGCGCGTAGCTGTCCGATACGACCATGCCCCGACGATTCATGCCAAGATTGTTGCCAGCAAATTGGTTTGCGTAAGCGGCTTGACCATAGTTGCCCTCCACGATGCGAACCGGGAGGTCGATAGGCTCCGTGCCAAAGGCCCGCTCGTCGCGGATATTGAGCCAGGCAACGACCAAGGTGGCGCCGAGATGGAGCTTGGCGCGGTGGCCCATATCCACGCTGCCAAGTGGAGGCGCATTTACCCAGGCGATAAGGCAGGGCGGAATGCTGCGGTCCTCGGAATGGAGCGCAAGTTGCGGGAGTTGTGCGAGGAACGAATTAAAGCCTTGCCGAGTCAGGTCATCCGCGTCCTCGGGCACGGTTTCGATGGTGCCCGTAGAAAGCCGTATGATGCCCGCACTGCCGCTGTGGGATGCGTCTTGGTCCAGTTCTACGAAATAGACCCCGTCGTCGTATTTCAGCGGTACGGATACCCCTTCATATAGGAGCGTGGGATTGACCAGTTCCATCCCTGTGTTGTTGGTTATGGTGCCACGAAGCCCGTCGTTGGAAGCCGTCAAATCAACTTCCAGCGCGCCGTCCAAGGTGATGGGCGCTTCGGTCTGGATAAAGCGCATCTCGCTCGCGCCGACGGTAAGTCCTTCTATCCGGCCTGCTTCGCCTTGGATAAAGTGGAAGGCGTTCTGGCTCTGTGCGCCGAAGAGTCCCCTCGGCTGATTGACGCCGATGGCCATGCTTCGAGCGGCGTCCGACAGCAGCGTGTTGGGATGAATCAGGGTGGCGTTAAATCGACCGCTCCCCTTGGCGAGAAGGCCCGTGACACCATGGAGCAGGGCCGTGTCGTTGTTGCCCGCGAACTCCAAGATCTCCAGCTGCTCCAGTTGGGTTGTCCGGGCGCGTCCCTGGGTACCGAAAATCATGGCGTAACTGGTAAAGGCCAGCGAGAAAAACACCAGGCAGACCCAGGCCATTTCCCGGCGTTTCATCCAGTTCCAGAAGAGCCAGTTGCCCACGATGGCAATGAAAAAGTAGAGAAGCAAATAGATGATGACGGAGGAGACGGGAAAGAGGCGGACGCCCGCGATCCGGGGCAGGTTCTGTGACGCGGACTGGATAACCGCGCCCATGTTCATGGGCCGGTCAACGATGCTTTGAAGCAGCAGCCGGTTCCAGATCGCCAGATAGTCGTCCTGGTGCTGCATGAGGCCGCTCAGGGCATCGACCGTGAAGGTGGCGACGCGGCCACTGCCCAACGTGCGTATGCTGCCCAGGCGATAGCTCTTGCCCAGCGATTGGACGTTTTCCGAGGTGGGCGTGAGGGTTGTGACCATGCCTTCCCGGTTTGGCGTGATGCCGTCCGCGTCGGGGGCGAGTCCGAGGGCGGCCAGGGCCAGGGCGGGTTCGGATTGGAAGGTATTAGCGCCGATAGAGACCCCCATGAGGGATTCCACCCACGAACCCTTGTAGCGATCCGCGTTGGTGCCAAGGCTGACGACCAGCGTGCCGCCCAGGCGCACGTATTGGCGGATTAGCTCGCGATGCTCCGCGCCGATGCGCTCGGGGTCAATGTTGCCCATAATAATGATGTCAAAAGCGGTATAACAGGGGAGATGGTCCGCGAGATAGCCCAGTTGCTTGCTCTTGAGTCCTTCGCGGTGGAACCGGCTCTCCGCCCGCCCGATGACCGCCGGATCGCTGAGGAAGCCGTAGTCATGATGGGCATCGTCGAGGATGAGTCCGAGGTAGTCTTCCCGGTCGATGGCGGTAACTTGCAGCCAAGTCGGTACCGGAAGAACCTTCCGATTTCCGTGGTACAGTTGCGCTTCGATGCGATCAACACCCGCCAGCTTGCAGTAGAGCCGGAATCGCTTCTGCGAGTTCCGGGGCGACTCGACAGGCAGGCGATAGGTGGGGCTTTGCAGGTCGCCGTTGTAGTTGTAGGTCTTGATTTCGACATAGCCCGTTACATTCCGCTCGGTGTTGCGGACGAATACGTCGATGGGCACCCAGCTCGCGTCACGAAAGGCCACGCCGTAGTTGACGGACATATCCAGCAGGATGGACTTGTCCTGGGCGTCGGCGGCGACGGAAAACAGCATTGTTGCGCCGAGTATCGTCAAAACCAGTGATCGAAACATAGCACCTCCAAAATCTAATGTGGATTTCACCCACAACCCAATTGGCATCGTTCGACAGATTTCTTTTCATGTCTTCGTGGTGAAATGTTTCTTTTCTTTGCGTCTTCGCGCCTTTGCGTGAGATCTTTTTTGTTTGGCACGCAAAGGCGCAAAGACGCAAAGGTTCTGTTTCGACCGCGAACGGGACCAAATTCCAAAAAATGTTCGTCTGTCTCGAAAAGTGCGCTCTAGGCATTGCTTGCCGTAACTTCTGGGTGCATCCAAGAAATATCTTGTTTTTTATTGCGGTTTCCGCAGAGTAAGGCACTACGCTTCGTCTGGGACCTTACCCAGAAGAAGTGGCACCTGCGGTGCAGTTGGTATCCAACGGCGCTGGAAAATGCAAACAA
This sequence comes from Candidatus Hydrogenedentota bacterium, assembly GCA_024280935.1. Taxonomy (GTDB): domain Bacteria; phylum Hydrogenedentota; class Hydrogenedentia; order Hydrogenedentales; family JAEUWI01; genus JAEUWI01. The sequence continues at coordinate 44 of JAJRPE010000422.1, read as the reverse complement.
GGCCGCCAAACTCATATTTTTTGTCGATAACAGGCCCTCAAGGG
>JAJRPE010000421.1 GCA_024280935.1 Candidatus Hydrogenedentota bacterium | reverse complement strand
GTGGCCGACATGGTGCAGCGACGGGGTTTTACACTGGTTGAATTGTTGGTACTGATCGGACAATATTGATAATGGGGATGGCCCCCTTGAAGGCGGCCATATGGATGGCCGTCCAGCCCCGATCCGTTTTCCGGTTGACCACTGCGCCAAAGCCCATGAGTAATTGAACCATATCTGGATGTCCGCGCCATGCCGCGAGATGGAGGGCATCCCACCCGTCTTTCGTGCGCATGCCAGGATCCGCATGATGTTCGAGCAACAAGGTGGCGATTTCCAGGTAATTGTTTTTTGCGGTCGAATGGAGGGCAGTCATATTATCGAGATCCAAGGCGTTGACCTTGGCACCCTCTTCCAGCAATTGCGCAACCTTGGCAAGATCGCCCGTCCGTGCGGCGCTGTGAATCTCCAGGAAACCGATATGATCGCGTTTCCGATTGACCTCCGCCTCGCACCCGATAAGCAGGAGGCTGGTGAGTAGCAATGCCAAGGATGTCTGCAACGCTGATTTCATATGGAACCTCCCTTGAATCTATGTTTTTTACATGCGACAATCCGCCCCGGAACAGCAGCACGAACCCATAATACCACCGGAACGACAGGAGCGCAAAACCGTGAATACGGAAGAGTATGGGTGCATGCGGGCCGTCGAAGATTCCCACTGGTGGTATGGCGCGCTGCATGCCCTCGTTCTGGATGCTTGCCATCGCCACGCTCCCCGGGAAGCCGCGCTGGTCGATGTCGGATGTGGCACGGGCGGCATGGCGGTACGGCTTGATGCTGCGTATCGGGTGACGGGGCTGGACCTTTCCGCCGAGGCACTGGCTTTCTGCAAAGTGCGGGGGATGGCCCGGATTGCTCAGGCCGACGCAGGGCACTTGCCCCTCGCCGATGCAGGGGTCGATGGGGCGTTGTTGTTGGATGTGCTCTACCACAGCGCGGTGGATGATCGGGCGGGGGTCTTGGAAGAGATGCGGCGTATTCTGCGGCCCGGTGGTCTGGTCATCATCAACGTGCCCGCCTATCAATGGCTTTACTCCTCCCACGATGTGGCCGTACATACGGCACACCGTTTCACGAGAAGCGAAATCAACGGACTCCTCCTGGATGTCGGGTTTGAGATCCTGTCGTCAAGCTACTGGAACAGCCTTTTACTCCCGGTCATTGTCGCTGTGCGGCTGATGCTGCGCTGGCTTCCTGACCGGGGTTCGGATTTGAACCCCGACACGCCGGGATGGGTGAACCGGACCTTGGGCGCGGTACTGCGTCTGGAGCGCCGATGGATGGCGTGGGGGAGTTTGCCTGCGGGCCTATCCATTTTCGTTGTCGCCCGCACGCCGAAAAACTGAAGGGGACTGCATCGCGCCAATAAGCGTTGGGCTGCAAAGGGTTCATCGGACATCGTGCCACCGTGGTGAAAGAGAAGGAGCTTGATGCGCGGGGCCGTCCCGGCAGTTTTTACGGATTGCTACGGGTGCCACGGACAAGGGGCGATAGCACCTTGCCCGTGAGACGACCGGTCGAACGAGGTGGCATTACCACAAGTTTGTGCTTGCTCCCATGTCTTCGCACGGCGCGTGGAATTTTTGTTCGGCCTGTATGAGGAATTTACCTCTGGGGACTGACACGGACCAAGCCCCTCCGGTATGGGAAAAGAGCTTGACTTTACAGGCTGTATCTCTTGAAACAAGGGCCACTTCAAGGTCCGTGGCTGTCCCGTTGTTGGTGAAGAGATCGACGATTCATCCGCAAACGACGGGACAGCCACGCCCGTCAAATGTACCTTTCGTCACGTGCTTGAATGTGTTTAAGTTTGGGCAAATCAGAATCCATCACGCCGTTTGGGGCGCGTCAGTCCCCGAGCGCGAGCGCGTGGAATGTTTGTATGAGGAATTAACGGGGCGTGTGTAAGATAGCTCAATTCGCTTGTTGAATAGAACTAGGGAGCCGATTGTATGGGTAGCATGTCAATCAAACAGCGTGATGCAACAACAGAATATCGACAGTCATGAGCACGGATACCTCGCCCCCCCTCCCTGAGAATGGTAGCGATCGCTCGATTGCGACCGCTTCCAATGATTCCGGGCTGGTATTCGAAAAACTACGGGAAAGACGAGATGGATATTTCGTCGATTACATGCCAGCAGGTACACCTGGATTGGCGCATCTCAGCCTTGTCTTCAACAAGCAACAAACTGATGCCGAGATCACAAGACTCATGGAGCAGGAATGTCGCATCTGGATGAAACGGTTTCCGGTAACGCTCTCTGTCAGAGCCTTCGACGACACCGATACAGTAATTTGCCCGAGCAAGAAAGATGACCTGAGCTATGTTCTCGGTGTTCTGGCGGAAGGGGAGATCGAGATACATTGGTGCGGCCTGAATAGCGCAACGTTTCCATTTCCTTCTGTCCTAGAGGAAGAGCTTCTTAAGATCTACGACGGGTTCTCGTGCAGTACGGCGGATGAACGAATGAGGCGCTCCAAGGAGATGGCGAGGACGATTCGCCGTGGCAGGTATCTTTTTGTATTGTGGGTAGCAGGTGTACCATTGTTGGTCGAAGTCATTGGAGTTGCAGACCCAATAGTGGGATATTTGGTCTTATTCTACTCATTCTTCAAGGCGTTTCTCGAAGGTCGAAAGATGCTTGGCCTCGCCAAAAAAAGCGATAAGGAAAAGCTCAAAGGCGAGGAGAATGCACGAATGCAGCATTACTTCTATCACTGTGAGCGAAACCCGGAGGGGTTCAATCGACTGAAGTTGGAGAACTTCGAACGAGAGGCGAAGGAGGACACTCTAAGGGAGTTCAGGGAAATAGAAGAAGCGTCTGACGAGGATAGTGACAACTAATGGCGCGAAAGTGCGACCAGTCCGCAGTGGCCCACGCAAAGACTATCTCAACGACGGCGCGACCCTGGCGGATTTGTACGACCCGCTCTACATGCCCGCCCCCCTCTTGAAGGCCCACCAGAACCTCGACCGCGCCGTGGACCGCTGCTATCGCGGAACCAAATTCAACACCGAGCGCGAGCGCGTGGAATACTTGTTTGGCTTGTATGAAGAATTGACTGCTGGGGACTGACACGGACCAAGCCCCTCCGGTATGGGAAAAGAGCTTGACTTTACAGGCTGTATCTCTTGAAACAAGGGC
>JAJRPE010000420.1 GCA_024280935.1 Candidatus Hydrogenedentota bacterium | reverse complement strand
GACGGCACCTTCGTGATGAAGAGCTTGACGGAGGGCACCTATCGCCTCACGACACGGAACCGAAATTCCTGGAATCAGGGCGATCAAGGCGGGCAGGAAGTGAGCCTCTCGAAGGGACAATCCCTTACGGGTGTCCGCCTGATTCATGATGCCGGGCCGCAAAGCACTATCTCGGGGCGGGTCACAAACACCAAACGCGAACCCATCGAGGGAGCCTCCGTAAACGCCCACAGCCCCACCGGGGGCAGCAGCGGTTACGGCCGAACGGATGCGGACGGCACGTATGAACTGAGCTTGAAGGATGGGCTGACCTACAACGTGCAGGTCTATCATGAACGTTACTCCCAGCAGCAAGAGCAAGGGGTCAAGGTGGGCGAGCGCAACCTTGACTTCGTGTTGGAAGGGCGTGCCACGGTGGAGGGGCAGGTGCTTGATAGAACGACCGGACGGCCCATACCCCAGTTTGAGATTGGGCACACACGGGGCCTTGCGGACAACGCCAACTATCGGCAATCCAACTACGTCACGTTCTTCAATGAAGAAGGCCGGTTCAGCGTGAACACCGTGGAGGCGGGCGAGGCTACCATCTTCGCCCGCGCATCCGGCTATGCGCCGGGGCAGCAACAGCTTCCCCAGGTGAATCCCGATGATGTGACCAGCGGGGTTGTGATTCGCCTGGAGGCTGGGGCGGCGATTGAAGGGGTCGTGGTGGCTATGGACGGGACACCGATTTCCGGTGCCCAAATCTATCCCCTTGGCCGCGTGGACCAGTGGATGATTCAGCAGGGCCAATATGGCCGCAGTGGCGCGACCGCTACCACCGACGCGGACGGCCGATTTGTCCTTGATTCGTTGGGGAGCGAGCTTAGCAAGATTACCGCCGTACACCCGGATTATCCGAACACAACGGTGGCGGTGAGTCTTAACCTGGGCCAGACCACCCAGGTTGAAATCGTCATGACGGGCGGTGCGACGGTGGAGGGCACCATCTACGCCAATGGTACGCCGATGGCCGAGCAGCATGTCTTTATCCAGGCGACTTCTTCGGGCTCCAGTCTTTCGGCGATGACCGATGCAAAGGGCTTTTATAAGATAGAACGGGTGCCAGAGGGAGATATTGTCATCAACGCCACCGTGACCCGGGATGGAGCCACCCGGAGCCAGAACAAGACCGTGTCGGTGACCGCAGGATTCACCACCACCGTGGATATTGATGTCGAGTTTGGTACCGGCGTTATTGAGGGGCGTATTACTTCGGGCGGACAGCCCGTTGCCGAGGGATTTGTCTCCGCCATGCTCCAAGCCGGGGAAGGGGAAGGGCAACAGCAGGTATTAGGAACCGTTACGTCCGATGGCAGCTATTTGGTGGGGGGCTTGTCTGCCGGTTCCTATAAGATTATAGTCCATGTGGTGGTGCCAGATACCGGGCAGCGTAAAACTCGTATGGTAGAAGCAGCTTTGGAAGAGGGCCAGACTGTGCGCCTGGATATTGAACTTGACGGCGGGGGCCATGTCAAGGGAACGATTTCCGGTGTTTCCGATACGACGCGCTGTCACGTTATCGCGATGACGGGAACGCTGCAATTGAACGACGCGTCGGAATTGATGACCTTGTCGACATCTTTGCAATCGAGGATGGCGGGTGTTTCGACCGTGGACGCATCGGGAGCCTATGATATCACGGGCCTCACGGCGGGCGACTACACCATACTCGCCGTAGAAATAGGCCAGAATGGTTATGATGGCGCACGCTTTGCAACGGGTCCGGTTAGCGTGGTCGATTTCGGCGAAGTTTCCCTCGATTTGACGCTACGATGAAAAGGAGGTCGGACTTTCCTGTCCGACACAAGAGGCGCGTTCTGCAATCAAAGCGGATACGTAGCTGGCAATCGCCTGTTGGACATGTATTTCAAGCACGGGCAAGGGCTATCGCCCCTTGTCCGTGGCACCCCAGGCAGTCTGTGAGGACTCATTCGATTTCTTTGTGGGGTCGATGATGCCCGAGACGAAATTATCGTAGCATAGGCGTCCCGCCTGTGTTTTTGAACTTGTGGGGCATCCACAATACCCCGCATTCTTGATTGAGCCAACGCGCCCTTTGCGTCGGGCAGGATGCCCAATCGCCTGCTACCCCTGAAACCGATAGGAATACAAGTCGGCATCATTCATCACCACGCGGAGGCGGATCGGTGTTCCTGCCAGGGGGCGGACATCCGCGTTGCCATTCCACGTGACCTTCCTGTCCACCGTATCGCCGAAGAGTTCGTCGGAATCTTCCAGGCGGTGTCCCGCAATCGCTTTGCCATCGGGCGTTTGTAGCTCGACCCGAAGCTGTCCCGCCGCCGAGGTTGAAAAATTCAGGTGGAGGGATGATCCGTCGAATACGACAGGTTTGGTGAGGAGTTCCCCGCCGCTCAGAGGCGCGTTCACTGAGACGAAGCCATCGAGTCGGAGGGTGTAGCGTCGGAGGGTGTCGCCATGTTCGTGCCAGAGGCCTTCTGGTGCATAGATCGAAAGCTCATTCGGGGCACCGGGCAAGGCTGACTGGGTTTCCACGGTGTGCCAAGCAATGAACTGGTGCCCGTAGTGCCACGTGCCGGGGCGTTCGATGCCGGGGCGAAGAAAGGCCTCATTCCATCGGGTGAAGTGGCGACCATCCCGGCTGACCATGAGCAGCCCCTCGCTCAGGGCCGTGCCGTAGCGCTCGACCTTCTGGGAACGTTTCACCCGGCCTTCGGCTTCGGGCAGCGCCCGCATGGAGGGGGACCAGCCCCGTTCAATGTAGCGCGTGGGGAATCCGATCAAGAGATGGGGCGCACGGGGGTAGGGCTTGATCTGGTTGGTGTAGAGCTCTTCTTCGGGCGAATCCTCATAGGTCAAATCGGTGGTGGGACCCCAATGGATTAGGTCATCGGAGGTCGCCGTGCGGATGGCCCGGACCGCACCCGGACTCCAATACAAGCCGGGCTTGGAGCCGCCCGTGAAGATGCGCCAGTAGGCACGGTATTTCCCGATAGTCGTGTCCCAGAAGGCCAGGTTTTGCGTATCAAAGGCCCCTTGGTCCTGCAACATGGGCACCTCCGTCATGGGGGTCCAATGAAGACCATCGGCGGACTTAAAGGGCACGAGGCCATTGGGTTTGTGGCTCCATCCAATGGCTTTATACCGCGCATCGGCAGGCGTGTCGGGATTCTCATCTTTGAACACGGAGATGTGTCCGGCATCGAGGGTGAAAGCGCCCATAACGCCGTTTTCAAAAATAATGTTATTCTTTTTGGAGCCTTGAAACTCGCGCAGCCCCAGTTCCGGTTTTTCCCAATGGATACCGTCCTTACTTTCGGCGTAACAACAGAAAACCGGATGACGGCTCAGATTGATGTTCCCATCATCCAGCACGGTGATGTGGCGGGCGTTGTAGTACATGCGATAGAGGTCGCCATCCTGAAACACATTGTGATAGCCGCACGCGTTGCCCTCCCAGGGCGCATCGTGCTCCACGGCCGCCTCTCTCGGCACGGGATGATGAAGTTGTTGCCGAGCACCGCCTGTTAACTCTTCGATGAGGGCGTGATCGACAAAGAGTTCACGGCGGGAGCCAATGGTTATCGGCGCTGCGCTATCCACGGATTGTACGGATGCCTCGGCGGAGAGCAACGGCTGGCTCAGTATTCCGGCGGTGCCCGCCATGGTGGAAGCGAGGAAGGTTCTGCGCGAGGGTGAGCCGTGGTGTTGGGGGGAACGTTTGTCGGGCATGGGTGAGGTTCCTTTGCCGGGTCGGGGAGGTGAGCGCATCGACCGAGTTGTTATAATCAATTGTAGAGACCGATTTTTATGAATACAAGCCTGTATTTACCGAAAAGAGTACGTGTTTACGAGGCATTACGGTGTGTAGCATAGCCGTCCCGGCTGTGAATTTCAGGCAGAATGCCTGGGTGGAAAATATGTCGTCTGCTGTTCTTGCGGTTCCAAGCGCGATTACGGTTGACGAAGTGAACTACTTGCTTAATCCTGCCCATCCAGATTTTGGGAATTTTCGTATTGGGACACCACGAGAATTGGTAATCGATTCTCGCCTTCAAATCGAGGGACCAGAAAAATAGGATGAGCACTAATTTTTAAGAAAAAACATAAGCGTTGAACTAAACGGCTTCGCCGTAAATCTATGCTGCCATTGCTCAAACATCAATCCAGTCGGACGTGCCGCACGATCCTGAGGAACGAAGGTTCGTGCGCTTGTAGGAACAGTATCGTGATATTCCCAAAGCCCCAAAGCCCCAGCGCACGAACCCGTCAGGACTCGTTGATACTCGCCTTTTTGGGATCGTGCGGCACGACTGGTACTTGTAACCGTCCTTTTAAGCACCACGCGTTCAGTACAACGAGGTTTCTAAGTCGGCAAGCGACTGAAAAACCATT